>CAMLHI010000406.1 GCA_946479705.1 uncultured Oxalobacteraceae bacterium | reverse complement strand
CTGATCTACATGGAATCGGTCAGCCAGGCCAACGGCAGCGGCACCATCACGCTCAGCTTCGAGACCGGCACCGATGCCGACCTGGCCCAGGTCGACGTGCAGAACCGTTTGGGACGCGCCAGCCCGCGCCTGCCGCAGGCCGTGGTGCAGCAGGGCGTGCGGGTGGACAAGTCGCGCTCGAACTTCCTCATGTTTACCATCCTGTCCTCGGACGATCCGAAGTGGAACCCGATCGCCCTGGGCGACTACGCCTCGCGCACGGTGCTGCCGGAAATCCAGCGCATCAAGGGTGTCGGCCAGGCCCAGCTGTTCGGCACCGAGCGCGCCATGCGCATCTGGATCGATCCCAACAAGCTGGTCGGCTTCAACCTGTCGGCCAATGACGTCAACAACGCCATCCGCAGCCAGAACGCCCAGGTCGCCTCAGGCACCATCGGCGAGCTGCCCAACCTGGCCGGCCAGGCCATCTCGGCCACGGTGGTGGTCACCGGCCAGCTGAGCAACGTCGAACAGTTCGGCAACATCATCCTGCGCGCCAATCCGGACGGCTCCACGGTGCGCCTGAAGGATGTCGCGCGCATCGAGCTGGGCGCGCAAAACTACGGCACCTCGGCGCGCCTGAACGGCAAGCCCTCGACCGGCATCGGCATCCAGCTCTCGCCCAGCGGCAACGCCATGGAAACGGCGCGCCTGGTGCGCGAGCGCATGAATGAACTGTCCAAGTACTTCCCGGCCGGCATGAAGTACGCCGTCCCCTACGACAGCTCGGCCTTCGTGAACATCTCCATCAGGCAAGTGGTGGAAACCCTGGTCGAAGCGGTGATCCTGGTGTTCCTGGTGATGTACCTGTTCCTGCAAAACATCCGCTACACCATCATCCCCACCATCGTGGTGCCGGTCGCCCTGCTCGGCGCGCTCGCCACCCTGCTCGCACTGGGCTTCTCGATCAACGTGCTGACCATGTTCGGCATGGTGCTGGTGATCGGCATCGTGGTCGACGACGCCATCGTGGTGGTGGAAAACGTCGAGCGCATCATGAGCGAGGAAGGCTTGCCGCCGCTGGAAGCCACGCGCAAGGCCATGGGCCAGATTTCCGGCGCCATCGTCGGCGTGACGGTGGTGCTGGTATCGGTGTTCGTGCCGCTGGCCTTCTTCGCCGGCGCGGTCGGCAATATCTACCGCCAGTTCTCGGCCGTGATGGTATCCTCGATCCTGTTCTCGGCCTTCATGGCGCTCTCGCTCACGCCGGCCCTGTGCGCCAACTTCCTGAAACCCGTCGAAGCCGGCCACCACCATGCCAAGCGCGGTTTCTTCGGCTGGTTCAACCGCGGCTTCACGCGCTCGGCCAAGAAATACGAAGGCTGGGTCGCGCGCATCCTGCGCCACAGCTGGCGCGCCATGGCCGTGTTCGCGGTGGTGGTCGGCATCGTCGGCCTGCTGTTCATGCGCATGCCCAACTCCTTCCTGCCCAACGAAGACCAGGGCAACATCATCGCCAACTTCCAGCTGCCGCCCGGCGCCACCCTGGAACGCACCGGCAAGGCGCTGGCCGAAGCCGAGACATTCATCCTCCAGCAGCCCGAAGTGGCCAGCATCATCGGCGTGCAAGGCTTCAGCTTTTCCGGCCAGGGCCAGAACATGGCGCTCGGCTTCGTCACGCTCAAGGACTGGGATGAGCGCAAGGGCGAAGCGCACGGCGCGCAGGCGCTGGCCGGGCGCGTCTCGGCGCGCATGTCCAAGGTGCGCGACGCCTTCATCCTGGCGGTCAGCCCGCCGCCGATTCCCGAACTCGGGCGCGGCACCGGCTTCTCCTTCCGCCTGCAGGACCGCGGCGGCCTCGGGCACGACGCCCTGCTGGCCGCGCGCAACCAGCTGATGGGCATGGCCTCGAAGAGTCCGATCCTCGCCGGCGTGCGCCCGGAAGGCCTGGAAGACGCGCCCCAGGTCATGCTCGACATCGACCGCGACAAGGCCAATGCGCTGGGGGTGAGCTTCGACGCCATCAACGCCGCCATCTCCACCGCGCTCGGTTCGGCCTACGTCAACGACTTCCCCAACGCCGGCCGCCTGCAGCGGGTGGTGGTGCAGGCCGACGCGCCGGCGCGCATGCAGCCGGACGACCTGCTGCGCCTCAATGCCTTGAACAGCAAGGGACAGACGGTGCCGCTGTCGGCCTTCGCCACCACGCGCTGGGTCACCGGCCCGATGCAGACGGTGCGCTACAACGGCTACTCGACCATGCGCCTGGCCGGCGACGCCTCGCCCGGCCACAGTACCGGCCAGGCCATCGCCGAAATGGAACGCCTGGCGGCCCAGCTGCCGGCCGGCTTCGCCTACGAATGGACCGGCCAGTCGCGCGAGGAAAAGCTGTCCGGCTCGACCGTGACGGTGCTGCTCGGCTTCGCCCTGCTGGCCGTGTTCCTGGCCCTGGCCGCGCTGTACGAAAGCTGGTCGATTCCCATGTCGGTGCTGCTGGTGGTGCCGCTCGGCGTGCTCGGCGCCCTGCTGGCGGCGACCATGCGCGGCTTTCCCAACGATGTCTACTTCAAGGTTGGCCTGATCACCATCATCGGCCTGGGCGCCAAGAACGCCGTGCTGATCATCGAGTTCGCCAAGGACCTGCAAGCCCAGGGCAAGCCCCTGGTCGAGGCGGCCATCGAAGCCTGCCACCTGCGCTTCCGGCCGATCCTGATGACCTCGCTGGCCTTCATCCTCGGCGTGCTGCCGCTGGTCGTGGCCAGCGGGGCCGGCTCGGCCAGTCAGCGCGCCATCGGCACCGGCGTCATGGGCGGCATGCTGTCGGCCACCGCGCTGGGCGTGTTCTTCATCCCGGTCTTTTTCGTGGTGGTCCGGTCGATATTCAAAGGCAGCGAGCGCCAGCGCAAGAAATATGCGCATGAAGACGGCGCCGTGGCGGTAGTGGAGCACAAGCAATGATCAAGCAAACTTCCCTCATGACGGCCATCGCCCTGGGCCTGGGCGGCTGCATGTCGCTGGCGCCGAACTACCAGCGTCCGGCCGCCCCCGTGGCAGAGGCTTTCCCGCAACTGGCGCCCGCCGTGCAGGGCGAAGCCGCCGCGCAAATCGGCTGGCAGCGCTACTTTCCCGACCCGCGCCTGCAGCAGTTGTTCACGCGCGCGCTGGCCAACAACCGCGACCTGCGCGTGGCCATCCTCAATATCGAACAGGCGCGCGCCCAGTACCAGATCCGCCGCGCCGACCAGTTCCCCACGGTCGGCCTGGGCGCGAGCGGCAGCCGCGTGACCACCGGCGACGACGCCATCAAGAGCAGTTATTCGGCCGGGCTGACCGTCAGCGCCTTCGAGCTCGACCTGTTCGGGCGCGTGCGCA
>CAMLHI010000405.1 GCA_946479705.1 uncultured Oxalobacteraceae bacterium | reverse complement strand
CGCTTCAGTAATCCATATACAGTGGCCGGGAATTAGGGTATCGTTTACGGCACTAGCATTGCATCTACGTTCGTGCGCCCGGCCCTTTCAGTGCCGCGCTTCCCCGGTTCGCCAACGCCGGCTCGTCTGGCGACCTCCTGGAGTTACCCGCGCCGGCCTTCATTCGGGCGTAGAGCATCCGATTACTCGCCCGGAAGATTTATGTCTGATACCCCGATTACCATCGAAGCCGACAGTGCGCCTACCGTGCGCTTTACCGACTTCGGCCTCGCGCCCGAGATCCTGCGCGCGCTCACCGACCAGGGCTACGTCCACCCGACCCCGATCCAGGCCAAGGCGATTCCCATCGTCCTGCAGGGGCGCGACGTCATGGGCGCGGCCCAGACCGGCACCGGCAAGACCGCCAGTTTTTCCCTGCCCATCATCCAGCTGCTGCTGGCCCACGCCAGCCCGAGCATGTCGCCGGCGCGCCATCCGGTGCGCGCCCTGGTGCTCACGCCGACCCGCGAACTGGCCATCCAGGTGGCCGAAAACGTCAAGGCCTACGCCCAGCACACCCCGCTGCGCTCGACCGTGGTGTTCGGCGGGGTGGACATGAAAGCCCAGACCGTGATCCTCAAGGGCGGCGTGGAAATCGTCATCGCCACGCCCGGCCGTCTGCTCGACCATGTGGAACAGAAGAATGTCAGCCTGGGCCAGGTGCAGATGCTGGTCATGGACGAAGCCGACCGCATGCTCGACATGGGCTTCCTGCCGGACCTGCAGCGCATCATCAACATGCTGCCCAAGAAGCGCCAGAACCTGATGTTCTCGGCCACCTTCTCGGGCGAAATCAAGAAGCTGGCCAACAGCTTCCTGACCGACCCGGTCACCATCGAAGTGGCGCGCAGCAATGCCACCGCCGACAAGGTCACCCAGGTGGTCTATAAGGTCGGCGAGGACGCCAAGCGCGACGTGGTCGAATTCCTGCTGCGCGGGCGCGACCTGAAACAGGTGCTGGTGTTCTCGAACACCAAGATCGGCGCCTCGCGCCTGTCGCGCCACCTGGAGCAAAGCGGCATCAAGGCGCTGGCCATCCACGGCGACAAGACCCAGCAGGAGCGCATGGCGGCCCTGGAAGCGTTCAAGCAGGGCGAGATCGACGTGCTGGTGGCCACCGACGTGGCCGCGCGCGGCCTCGATATTTCCGACCTGCCCTGCGTGATCAACTACGACCTGCCCTACAACGCCGAAGACTATGTGCACCGGATCGGCCGCACCGGCCGCGCCGGCGCCTCGGGCGACGCCATCTCGATCTATTCGGACAAGGATGAGCGCCTGCTGGCCGACATCGAAAAGCTGATCAAGCAAACCATCAAGCGCGGCGAACTGGCCGGCTTCGTGGCGCCGGCGCGCGCGGCATCGCGCGAGGAGCGTCCGGGCGAACGGCGCGCGCGCCGGCCCGAAGGCGGCGACAGCGTCCCGCGCAGCAGCGCCCCGTACGAACGCAGCGAGCGTGGCCCGCGCAGCAGCGGGCCGCTGCCGCGCCGCGAGAAAGTCGATCCCTGGTTCCTCAAGCCCTACGAGCCGACCGTCGCCGCGGCGCCGGCCGCGCCGGCGTCGGCCGTGTCGTCCAAGCCGCGCCAGAAAGTCGCTGCCCTGCTGGGCGGCCTGCGCAAGGACTGAGCATTGCCTCACTCGCACCCTGAAGCGCGTTGAGCCCAACGCGCTTTTTTTCAGGTCGAGAACATAATCCGCTTGTTGCGACCTTGGAAAGGTGCCGGCCCGCCGGCGCTTAACCGGGCGCGACGCGCGCGCCCACCAGAGGTGCCTTATCCGGCGTCGCTAAGCAGCCGCATCAGCTGGGCGGCATTGTCGCGCCAGGAACGCTGCGGCACCTGGCCGGAGGGAGGGTGGGTGCCGGCGGCGAAACGCGCCAGCCACCCGCGCAGCGAGGCGGCCAGCGGCGCGCTGCCGGCGCCGGAAAAATACCAGGCGCCGTCCTGCGCCACTTCGCGGAACACCGGGATGTCGCGCGCGATCACCGGCAGGCCGTAGCGCGCCGCCTCGATCAGCGGCAGGCCGAAGCCTTCCCCTTCGCTGGCGGCCAGCAGGCAGGCGCTGGCCTGGTACACCTGCTGCAGATAGGCGTCGTCGATTCCCTTGAGCCAGAACAGCCGGCGCCCCAGTTCCGGGTGCTGGCGCAAGCGCTCGACGATCAGCGGAATGGTGCGCCGCTCGCTGTCGGCCAGCGCCTTCCAGCCCTCGTGCCCGACGATCGCCAGATTAACCTGCACGCCCTCGCGCCACAGCTGCTCGAAGGCGTCCAGTGCCTGCAGGTGGCCCTTGCGCGGCTCGATGGTGCCGACCATGAGCACGCTCGGCACCGCGCGCAGCTGGGCCAGCACCTCGTGCGCCTCGGGCGGCGCGGCGCCGGCATCGCAGCCCAGGTCGGCGCCATGGTGCAGCACCGCGATGGCGGCGCCGTTGGCGCTGGCCGCGGCATCGCCGGCCATCCATGTGCGCGTTTCGTCGGCCACCGCCTGCGAAATGCACAGCAGGCGGTCGGCATGGACGCCGATGCAGGCCAGCCAGGCGGCGTGGCTGGCGGCCGCGCCGGACGGGAAGAAGTCCGGCTGCAGTACCGGCAGCAGGTCGTGGATCAGGAAAGTCAGGGTCAGCCCGCGCGCGCGCCAGCCGGCGTAGATGCCGGCCGCCGCCGCTTCCAGCGTGGCGGCGGGCGCATAGTCGGGCGCATAGAACAGGTCGCCGGGATGGACGTCGATGGCTTCGTCGGCGTGGGTCACCGGCTCGATGCCGAGCAAGCGGCAGGCATACTGCTGGGCATAGCGGTAGTGCGTGCGGCCACCCTGCTGGCTCAGGTATACCGGTTCGACCCGCACCGGCCCGGACTGCGCGAGCAGCTCGAGCAGCTGCATGCGTACCACCCGCTCGATCCCGGTACCCAGGTCCTGGCGCACGATATTGGTCACGTCCACCAGCAGCTGGCGCGGCCGCGGCAAGCCGTGCGAGGCCAGCGACAGGCTGTCGGCCATCTGCTGGAAGGCGCGTTCGTCGTCGGGCAGGGCGGCGCCGATGCGCTGCGTGAGCGCGCGCATGCCGTGGCGTTCCTGCCGGGCCACCGCGTCGAGCACCTCGGCGTAGCGCGCGGCGCTGTATTCGGGCCGGTGGCCGGCCTCGATGGCGGCGGCGCCGCGCGCGCCCAGCGCGCTGCGTTCGGCCGCGTCGCGGCGCAGGGTTTCCAGCGCCGCGGTCAGCTCCTCCAGGGCGAAGTCGTCGGGCAGCTTCCACACCGCCTGGTCGGGCAGCGCGGCCATCGAGCCGTTGGCATTGACGATGGTGGCCAGGCCGTAG
>CAMLHI010000404.1 GCA_946479705.1 uncultured Oxalobacteraceae bacterium | reverse complement strand
CCCAGGAACTGGGTCCAGAAGAACGGGCCGAAACGGCGCGTCGCGAGCAGGGCGAACTGGCTGGTCTGAGGATGGCTCATGGATTCTCGCTGGGCTGTGAATTTCGGGCAGTGTACGAACTCCGGGCACCACTGGGGTGCCCGGAGCCTGCGGTAGCAGATACTAATACGGTTTGCCACGAAAGGCGATACCTCCGCCCCGCGATTGCTGCTTTTTCGTCAGCGCTTCGCCGAACAGCGGCGTCGCGCCCAACGCATTAGAAGACCCACAGCTTCTCTTCCGGCATATGCAGCCAATAGTCGCCGGCGTCGAGCTTGAACTTGGAATAGGCGCGCAGGCTGGTGCCGCCGCGCGTAAACAGGCATTCCCAGCGGTCGCCCAGGTACATGCAGGTCAGCAGCGGCATGCTGATCGCATTGGCCACCTGCTCGCTGCTGATACGCACGTCCTCCACCCGGATCAGCGGCACGGCTTCGGCGCCGGCGATGCTGCCGCGCGCGGTGCCCTTGAGCTGCACGCCGTCCACCAGCACCTGCACGGCGGTGCCGCTGCGGCTGGCGATGCGGCCCTGCAGGCGGTTGTTACTGCCCATGAATTCGGCGGTAAACAGGCTGTCCGGCGTCTCGTACATGCTTTGCGGAGTGCCCTGCTGTTCGATCTTGCCGTTATTGAGCAGCAGGATACGGTCCGAGATCGCCATCGCCTCGGCCTGGTCGTGGGTGACCATCAGGGCCGACAGGCCGAGCCGCACGATCAGTTCGCGCAGGAAGGCGCGCGCTTCCTCGCGCAGTTTGGCGTCCAGGTTCGACAGCGGTTCGTCGAGCAGGATCACGGGCGGGTTGTACACCAAAGCGCGGGCGATCGCCACGCGCTGCTGCTGGCCGCCGGACAGCTGGTGCGGGAAGCGCTCGCCGAGGTGGCCCAGGCCCAGCTGGCCCAGCACGTCCTTGACGCGGGTGGCGATTTCCGCCTTCGGCACCTTGCGCAGGTTCAGGCTGTAGGCCACGTTGTCGAACACGGTCTTGTGCGGCCACAGGGCGTAGGACTGGAACACCAGCCCGAGATTGCGCAGCTCGGCCGGGATTTCCAGGTGCGCGGCGCCGTCGAACACGCGGCGCTGGCCGATGTCGATGGTGCCCAGGCGCGGGCTTTCCAGCCCGGCCACCGCGCGCAGCAGCGTGGTCTTGCCGCTGCCCGAAGGCCCCAGCAGCGCCACCACTTCGCCGCGCTGCAGGTGCATCGATACGCCCTTGAGAATCTGGTTGGCGTGCGCACCCGTGCCGTAGTCCAGGTGCAGGTCGTTGACGGTCAATTCATTCATATCGTGTCTCTTCGGTCTGATTTAGTTATGCAGCTTGACGCCAAAGCGCAGCGCGATGCCGAGGCCGATGGCCACCAGCGTGATGTTGATGAACGAGAGCGCGGCCACCAGGTCGGTCGATCCGCCCGCCCACAGCGACACCAGCATGGCGCCGATGACTTCCGTGCCCGGCGAGAGCAGGTACACGCCGGTCGAATACTCGCGTTCGAAAATCAGGAACACCATCAGCCAGGCGCCCAGCATGCCGTACTTCACCAGCGGCAGGGTCACATCGCGGGTTACGCGGCCCCGGGTCGCGCCCAGGGCGCGCGCCGCTTCTTCCAGTTCCGGGCCGACCTGCAGCAGCGCGGTCGAGATCAGGCGCATGCCGTAGGCCAGCCACACCACCGAGTAGGCCAGCCACAGGGCGAAAATGGTCGAACGGACTTCGCGCAGCAGCGGAATCAGGTGGGCGGAAAGCCAGGTGGCCACGCCGTTGTCCATCCCCTTGAGCATGCCATCGAGCCAGCTGGGCACGAACAGGAACACCCACAGGAAGGACAGGCCGGCCAGCAGGCCCGGAATGGCGCGCGGCACCAGCACGCTGTAGTCGAGCAGGCGGGTGATGCCGTCGTTCTTGCGGTGCATCGCCAGCGCGATGGCGGTGTAGCAGGCCACCGACAGGCCGCCGCCGATCACGCCGATCAGGATGGTGTTGACGATGCCGCGCACCAGCGAGGGCTCGTTGAAGATATCGCGGAAGTGCTGCAGGGTCAGCACGTCGGCCAGCTTGACGCCCTCGCCCCAGTACTGCACGAAGGAGCGCAGCACGATGCCGGAAATCGGCAGCACGATGGTAATCAGCAGCCAGCCCACCAGCAGGCCGAGAGCCAGCCACTTCCAGCGGCCCAGCGGCATCGGCTTCTGGCGCGCGCCCTTGCCCTTGATCGACACATACTTGTTGGCCGACTTGAGCAGCCAGCGCTGCAGCATCACCAGCGGCATGGTCACCATCACCAGGCACACCGCCACGGCGGCCATCAGGTGGTAGGACGGCGTGCCGAGCTTGTTGGTCAGCTTGTACAGATAAGTGGCCAGCACCAGGTGGCCTTCCGGATCGCCCAGCACCAGCACCAGGCCGAACACCTCGAAGCCGAGGAAGAACACCAGCACCCCGGCATAGGCCAGCGCCGGCATGATCATCGGCAGCGACACGTTCATCATCACCTGCAGGGGCGAGGCGCCGGCCACGCGCGCGGCTTCCTCGACGTCCGAGCCGAGGCTCTTGAGCGCCGACGATGCGTACAGGTACACGTGCGGCACATGGGTCAGGCCGGCGATGATGACGATGCTGGTGAACGAATACACATTCCAGGGCACGAAGCCGAGCAGCTGCTTGGCCCAGGTCGAGTAGAAGCCCACCGGCCCCATCGACACCACATAGCCGAAGCCCATCACCATCGGGGAGACGAAAATCGGCACCAGCAGCGCCGGTGCGATCCAACCGCGGCCCGGCAGGTCGGTGCGGATCATCAGGAAGGCCAGCGCGCCGCCCAGCGGCACGGCGATGACCGCCAGGCCGGTGGCCAGGATCAGGCCATTCCAGAACGCCTGGCTGAAATCGGGGTCGTCGAAGATGAAGCGGTAGGCGTCCAGGCCCAGCGTCTTCATCGGCATGAAGAACGGCGCCGACAGGAAGCTCTGGTAAAAAATCAGGAACAGCGGCAAAAAGATGGCGATGCAGGCGAGCGTCACCACGAGGCCGCGCGGCCAGTTAAGGCGCGGCCCCTTCAGGGAGAGTGTCGACATGGTGAGGTCCAGGTTGGGTGGAAATACCGGACCGCGTGGCGCGGCCCGGGGCAGGACGGCTTACTTCTTACCGGCTGTTTCTTTCCATTTCTTGAGGAAGGCCATGCGCTTGGCAGGCTCCAGGTAGGCCAGCAGGCTTGGACTGACCGGGATCGGCTTGACGTTCTTCTCGCCGATCTGGGCCACCAGCTCCGATGCGGTGGTCTCGCCCTTGACGTCCATGCGGATCGCGAACAGCTTGGACTCGTTGG
>CAMLHI010000403.1 GCA_946479705.1 uncultured Oxalobacteraceae bacterium | reverse complement strand
TGATGAATCACGGGGCGCCGGTGTGGGCCCAGTCGCTGCTGATCGCGCTGACGGTGCTGTTCCACTTCCCGCTGGGCTGGGCGCTCAGCTCCTTCCTGGGCGGTAGCACGCTGGCCTGCGGCCTGTTTGCCCTGCTCGACGATCCCGCCTTCCTGCTCAGTACCAGGGTATTGGAGCAATTGCCGCTGTACTTTTTCACCATCGTGGTGGTCTCGGCCGTGAAGGTGGGACGGCGCGTGCTGGCGCAGGAAAAGCTGGCCGGCATGGCGCAGGGCCTGGCCACCGTGTCGCACGAATTGCGCACCCCGCTGCTGTCGGTCGACGCCAGCGTGCGCGGGCTGGCGCGGCGGCTGGCGCGCGCCGAGCAGGCCAGCGCGGCCGAGCGCGCCGCCATGAACGAGGCGATGGGACGCATCCAGTACGAAGTGCGCCACATGAACCACATGATCGACCTGTTCCTGCTGTCGGCCACGGCGGTCAGCGCCAAGCTGGAGCCGACCGAGACGGTGTCGATGGAGCATGTGGTCGAGGGGGTGATCCTGCGCTACCCGTTTGCTTCCCAGCAGCAGCGCGATGCCGTCAAGGTCGAGGTGCGCGGCGACTTCCGCTTTCCCGGCCAGTACGAACTGTCGGTGGTGATCCTGCTGAACCTGCTGCGCAATGCGCTCAAGGCCCTGCAACGGGCCGGCAAGGGCCGCATCCGCATCCTGGTCGACGGCAAGCGCGCCGTGCCGCGCCTGCTGTTCATCGATACCGGCTGCGGCATCGGCACGCGCGAACTGCCGCGCATCTTCAAGCGCTTCTATTCCTATCCGTCCAGCGCGGGGGCCGGCATCGGCCTGGCCCTGTGCAAGGAAATCATGGATGCCTGGCAAGGCGGCATTCGCTGCGTCTCGCGCGAGCACGCCTACACGATTTTCGTCCTGGATTTCCCCGCGGCCACGTCCGTGCCGCCCCGCCCGCCCCTCCCGACGATCTCACTCGAGCAAGCGCCATGCAATTACCCATCTACCAGCATCCCAGCCTGACCGTCCTGGTCGACGACAGCGACAGCTTTCTTCAGAGCCTGTCCTTCCAGCTCGACCCGGCGCTGGCCAATCTGCGCTTTTCCGATACGCGCAGCGCGCTGTCCTGGCTGAACGCCCAGTCCGGCATCCAGGAGGCCGCCCTGTGCGCCACGGTCGATACCTATCCGGCCGCCCAGCAGCAATGCGGCATTGCCTTCGATGTCGAGCAGATCCACCGCATCCGCTTTCAGCGCGAACGCTTCCTGACACCGTCGGTGCTGGTGGTCGATTATTCGATGCCGCAAATGAATGGGGTCGAGCTGTGCGAGGCAATCCAGCACCTGCCCTGCAAGAAGATCCTGTTTACCGGCGTGGCCGACGAAAAGGTGGCGGTCGATGCCTTCAACCGCGGCCTGATCGACCGCTATATCAAGAAGAGCGACGACGATGCGCTCGACCGGCTGGAAGCGGAAATCCAGGCCTTGCAACAGGCTTATTTCACGGCCCGCTCGGAACCGCTGCGCGACCTGCTGGCCCTGCACAATTACGGCTTCGTCAGCGATCCGGCCATGTGCGCGCTGGTGCGCGAGATCGTGGCGCGCGACGGCATCGTCGAACACTATCTGTATCCGAATCCGGCCGGCATCCTGCTGTATGACTGCCAGGGCAAGGCCCAGCTGCTGGTGGTGGAAACCGATGCCGGCATGGATGCGCATTATGAAATGGCGCGCGACAACGACGCGCCGGAAGCCCTGCTGAGCGCCCTGCGCGAGCGCTGCATCATTCCGTATTTTCCAGAAGGCGACGGCATGTACGCGCGCCAGTTCGCGCGCCGCTGGCACAAGTACACCCAGCCCGCGCAGCGCTGCAAGGGCTTGCAGCAGTATTACTGGGCGCTGTTCCCGCTCGAACCGGGCGACCTGGCGCCGCCCGCGCACAGCTTCGCCGAGTTCCTCAGCGACCGCGGCGCACCGGCCTGATCAAGCCTCGCGCAGGGTGTGCAGGGGTGGCTGGCGCAGCACATTGCGCAGTCCCCAGGCGCCGCCCGCCACGGCGCACAGGGCTCCGGCCCCTAACCCGGCCAGCCATACCACCGGACTGAAACTCCAGGCGAACTTGAACTGCCAGGTGGCCAGCGCCCAGCCGAGCGCGGCCGCGCCGCTGGCCGCCAGCAGGCCGGACAGGCCGCCCACCAGGCAGAATTCGATCCATTGCGCGCGCGACAGCTGGCGCCGGGTCGCGCCCAGGGCGCGCAGCAGGCCGGCTTCGCGGGTACGCTCGGATTGCGAGCCCATCAGCGCGGCGTACAGCACCAGCACGCCCGAGGCCAGGGTGAACAGGAACAGGAATTCCACCGCGGCCACCACCTGGTCGAGCACCTCCTGCAGCTGGCGCACGATGCCGCTGATATCGACCACGGTGAGGTTGGGGAAGGCGCGCACCAGCTCGTTGCCCAGCTGGCGCGCGGCCGGCGGCAGGTGGAAGGCGGTCATGAAGGTGTGCGGGGCCTCGGCCATGGCGGCCGGATTGATGATCACGAAGAAATTGGCGCGCATCGAGCCCCACTCCAGCTTGCGCAGGCTGCTCACGCGCGCTTCCACCGGCATGCCGCCCATGTCGAAGCGCAGGCGGTCGCCCAGCTTCAGGTTTAGAGTCTTGGCCAGGCCCTGCTCGACCGAGGCTTCGGCCACGCCGGGCCCGTCTCGGTACCAGCGCCCGGCCACGACCTCGTTGCCCTTGGGCAGATCGGGCGTGGTCGACAGGTTGAATTCGCGTTCGCTCATGCGGCGCGCTTCGGCGCTGCCCGGCACCGGCGGCGCCCCGTTCACGGCCACCAGGCGCCCGCGGATCATCGGGAACAGCTGGGCTTCGCCGACGCGGGCGGCGCGCAGGCGCTGCTCGACCTCGGCTTTCTGTTCCGGCTGGATATTGATGACGAAGCGGTTCGGCGCGTCCGGCGGGGTGGCGCTGCGCCACGCGCTCATCAGGTCGCCGCGCACCACGGTCAGCAGCAGCAAGGCCATCAGCCCGAGCGAGAGCGCGACCACCTGGACCATGGTGGCGGCCGGACGCCGCTGGAGCGAGGTGACGGCGAAGCGCCAGGCCTGGCTGCCCAGGGCCGGACGCAATTGTTTCAGGAGACGCAGGCCGAGCCAGGCCGCCAGGGCCGACACCACGAAGACGGCCAGGAAACCGGCGCCGGTCAGGCCGGCCAGCTGGAGGTCGCCGGCTTGCCACAGCAGCAGCAAGGCGAAAGCGCCCAGGCCCAGACCGTAGGTGGCCAGCGCGGCCGGCTGGGGCGGCGCCTGGTCGCGCCGGATCACGCGATTGTGCGGCACATTGCGCAGCTGCAGCACGGGCGG
>CAMLHI010000402.1 GCA_946479705.1 uncultured Oxalobacteraceae bacterium | reverse complement strand
GTGGCTTCCTGGGTAATGACTTGCACCGTGCCATTGTCCATCCGCAAAGTGATGCGATACACCCGGTCCGACGCCATCGAGCTGCCGGTGGTGCCGCTGGTATTGGCGCCACCCACCGCCGTGCCGCCCACGTTGCCCGCACCGGTGCCGGCCCCGCCACTCTGGCGCGGAATGATTTCGATATTGGTGACCGTGCTGTTGGGCGCGCTGGAGCTGGCGGACGGCACGGACCCCGTGCCCGACTCGTACTGGCTGGCGTTGGAAGCGCCCGTGGCCGTGCTGCCGGCGCTGCCCATGGTGTCGCTTCCGGCCGACCCCGTCGTCCCCGTTGAGCCGCTCGTGCCCGCCGTGCCGGCGCCGGTGGTGCTCGAGGTGGCCGTGTCGCCCGTGCTTCCCATGCTGTCGCTGCTGGTGCCGGTGGAAGTGCATGCTCCAAGCCCAAGGGCCAGCACGCCTGCCAATAGCACGCCTAGTTCTTTACGCTTCATGATCAACTCCTTTGATTGGTTGCTTCAGTCTGTGCGTGACCGCGTTGCGTGCCACTGTCTGTATGAGTGCGCAATTGGCGGGATGTTCTGCCTGATCCGTTCAGTAATGAGCCAAATCAAACAAGGTGCAAGTGCTGAAGCTTGTCCTGCGGCATTCTGCGCCAGGCGCTAGTGACGCTTGATCTTTCTCAAACCGCATGCGAAAGGCGCGCCCAATAATTCCGTATCGAATACCTTGAGGAAACGCAAATCATGGAAGCGTGCGCATTGGCGGGTTTGATACAGGAATTGATCGCCTCGATCGGGCTGACGGCGTTCGTGCTGTCGGGCCGGGCGGCCGTGGTGCGAGGCAGGACGCTACGTCCGGGAGACGGCGCGTGGGCTGAAGGCCAGCAGCAGGGCGGACACCGCCACGGCGGCGCTCACGTCGACGATCCAGTCGTGCACGTCGCCATGGCGGTAGGGCAGGAAGCTTTGCAGGAATTCGTCGGCGGCGCCCATCGCCATGATGCAGGCGACCGCCTTGGCCGCGCGCGCGGCCGGCGTCCCGCGGGTGCCGCCGAATAGCAGCAGGGTCAGCAGGCCGTAGGCCAGCGAATGGAGCACGGTGCCCGATGCGACCAGGCCGATGTCGGCGCGGGCGCCCGGCACCGAGCCCAGGGCGAGGATGGCGGCGTATATCAGCACGGCTGCGCGCAGGCGCCATGCGCGCCAGCGCGGATCGAGCAGGAGGATGGCGAGGAAGGATGCAGCCATGGTGCGTGCGTCAGGATGGAAACCGCGACTTTACCATGCCAGGGAGGGGGACGCTGCCGCGCTGGGCAGCGTCCGCGCAGCTGCGGGGCCGTGCCCGCGCCGGCGTTCAGATGGTCAGTGCCGACGCGCCGCTGGGGTAGTGGGCGTCGAAACAGCCGTGGCATTCGGCACAGAATAAGTGGGCAAGGCGCACGCAGCGCTGCCGTAAAACCAGTTTGAGATGGGTATGCCCGCATTTCGGGCAGGTTTCGCGCACGTTCCCGAAAGTGATCAGCGTCCTGGGAACATGGTCGTTGTCGAGGTGGTCGACCACCGCCTCGGGGGACAATTCGCTCAGGATCAGCGCGTCGTCCGGGTGGTGGCGCCGGGCCGGAGCGGCGGGCGCAGGATTGGTGGTGGGCACAGGTTCTAGAACATGTTCACTCATGCGAATAACTCCAGTTGGTGTGGCTTGCCGATAAAGGACTATCCTTGGCAGTAAAATCGTCGGGGGAACTTCATGATAGTAAAAAGCGACGTCGCTGCAAGGACTGAAATGGCCTTTTTTCCTTACCTGATCAAACTACTAGGAATTGAGGCGCCTTAAAAAAATGCCCGCCATCGCGGGCGGGCGAAACCCAAGATCGGGCCAAGAGATCGATTCGGTTGGCGTGCCGCCCATTCGGAACGGCACGCCTGCCTGACGTCACGCATATCGGTTGCGTGTACGGCAGATGGACCCAGTATAGGCAGGGAATGTGACTTGATCATGACATATATCAAAGGTTGAGCTAACAATCATGAAACTTTATCAATACTGCCTAAAAAATGGACAAAAAAAAGCCCGCTGGTGAAAGCGGGCTTAAAACTATTTTCTTTGGAGGAGAATAGTGGAGACAGGTGCAATTATGCGGGCTCGGCACTTATATGTCTAATTGCGAGTTCCGATATCCGACATGGCTTATCGATATAACTCAGCAGTGCCAGCTATATGCTTTACCCGCCGGCGCTCATTCACCGTGCCTATGACTGCTTGTCGCCGTCGACCGCGTCCTGATCCTGGCTGTCGCTCATGGCGTTGAACAGGTCGTTGCGCACCGCCGCCAGCTCGGCACGCAGGCGCGTCAGGGTCTGCGCCTCCTGGCCGCTGGCGCACAGCAGCTGCTCGGGAATGGCTTCGGCCTGCGCGCGCATGGCCTGGCCGGCACGCGTGAGCGTGATGCGTACCTGGCGCTCGTCGTGCGGGTCGCGCGCGCGCGTGAGCATGCCGCCGCTTTCGAGGCGCTTGAGCAGCGGAGTCAGGGTGCCGGAATCGAGATACAGGCGGGCGCCGATATCCTTGACCAGGACGCCATCCTGTTCCCACAGCACCAGCATCACCAGGTATTGGGGATAGGTCAGTCCCAGGCGCTCGAGCATGGGCTTGTAGGTCTTGGTCATCGCATGCGAGGCCGAGTACAGCGCGAAGCAGAACTGCTCGTCCAGGGTCAGCATGGAGCTATGGGGGAGGGGGTGCTTGGATTGAATGCTCATTCCTTTACCGGGACAGTGTAATTGAGGGCCATGCGGCCGCCATCGACGAACAGGGTTTCGCCAGTCATGTAGGAGGCGTCGGCGCTGGCGAGGAAGGCGGCCACGCCGGCCACCTCGTGCGGCTCGCCGCAGCGGCCCATGGGGGTGCGCGAGAGAATGGTGTGGCGGGCGTCCGGACTGGCCAGCACGGCTTGCCTGGCCAGTTCCGTCAGGATGGTGCCGGGCGCGACGCCGTTGACGCGGATGCCGTGCGGCGCCAATCCCAGCGCCATCACCTTGGTCAACTGGTTGATGCCGCCTTTCGACACCACGTAGGGCACCTGGTTCGGGATGGCGAGTTCCGAATTGACGCTGGACATATTGATGATGCATCCACGCTGGCGTTTGGCCATGTCGCGCGCGGCGGCCTGGCCGCACAGGAACATCGATTTCAGATTGGTGCGGATGACGCGGTCGAAATCGTCTTCGCACAGGCTGAGGAAGTCGGCCGCATGGGTGACGCCGGCATTGTTGACCAGGATGTCGATGCGGCCGAAACGCGCCAGGGTGGCGGCGACCATGGCGTCGACATCGGCTTTCTGGCCCACATCGGCGACAAAGAAGGCGGCGTTCGGACCCAGCGCGGCGGCCACCT
>CAMLHI010000401.1 GCA_946479705.1 uncultured Oxalobacteraceae bacterium | reverse complement strand
TGGCGTCGGTGTTCCAGGGCAAGGAGCCAGGCTTTCGCTACGGCCGCCAGGGCAACCCGACCATTTCCGCGCTCGAAGACAAGATCACGAAAATGGAAGACGGCGTGGCCACGCTGTGCTTTGCCACCGGCATGGGCGCCATCGGCGCGGTGTTCCAGGGCTTGCTGAAGGCGGGCGACCATGTGGTGTCCTCGTCCTTCCTGTTCGGTAACACTAACAGCCTGTGGCAAACCGTGGCAGGGCAGGGCGTGGGCGTCGATTTCGTCGATGCCACCGACGTGGCCAAGGTGGCCGCCGCCATCAAGCCGGAAACCCGGCTGGTGTTCGTGGAAACCATCGCCAACCCGCGCACCCAGGTGGCCGACCTGGCGCGCATCGGCCAGCTGTGCAAGGAACGCGGCATCCTGTACGTGGTCGACAACACCATGACCACGCCCTACCTGTTCCGTCCGAAAGCGGTCGGCGCGGGGCTGGTCATCAACGCCCTGACCAAGTCGATCGGCGGCCACGGCATTGCGCTGGGCGGCAGCCTGACCGACACCGGCGCCTTCGACTGGGCGACGTATCCGAACATCGCCGCCAACTACAAAAAGGCGGCACCGCTGCAGTGGGGCATGGCCCAGCTGCGCGCCAAGGGCTTGCGCGATTTCGGCGCTTCGCTGGCGCCGGAAGCGGCCCACCACATCGCCGTCGGCGCCGAAACGCTGGCCCTGCGCATGGAGCGTACCTGCAGCAACGCGCTGGCGCTGGCACGCCTGCTCGCAGCCGACGAGCGCGTGGCCGCCGTGCATTATCCCGGTCTGCCCTCGCATCCGCAGCATGCGCTGGCGACCGAGCTGTTCCGTTCCTACGGTTCGCTGTTCAGTTTCGAGCTCAAGGACGGCATCGATTGCTTCGATTACCTCAATCGCCTCAAGGTCGGTATTCCCGCCAGTAATCTGGGCGATACGCGTACCCTGGTCATTCCTGTGGCGCACACGATCTTCTTCGAGATGGGGCCGGAACGGCGCGCCAGCATGGGCATCGCCGAGTCCCTGATCCGCGTGTCGGTGGGGATTGAAGACGAAACCGATTTGCTGGACGATTTCCAATCCGCCCTGCCTTGATTCGACGATGAAGAAAATCATTTGCTGCCTGGCGCTGCTGCTGTGTGGCGCCGCTTCGGCCGACGACCTGGCCGACGCCAACGCGCTGTATGCCAAGAAATCCGTCCCGCAAGCGATCGCCCTGCTGACCAAGCTGGCCAATGGCGGCAATGCCGATGCCCAGTTCCGCCTGAGCGAAATCTATCTCGACAGTGCCAGCGGCGTGGCCGATCCCGCCAAGGCCGATGCCTGGCTGCGCAAGGCTGCCGCCAAGGGCGACAAGGCGGCGCTGGCCGCGATCGAGCGCGGCACGCAGCGTGAAGCGCGCCGTGCCGACATCGAGTACTGGATGTCCGGCTACGATGGCCAGGACCTCAAGAGCGGCAAGTACCGCTGCCCGGCGCCGCGCTTTCCGGTGGTGTCGAAGCAGAACGAAGAGATCGACGCCGTGAACGCCCGCATGACGGCTTGGGAAAGCTGCTTCAACGCCGCCGCGGTTGCCCTGAACGCGGCCTCGCCGCTGACCCAGCGCATCCCCAAGGACGTGGCCGAGCTCATGACCAAGGAAGAAATGGAAAAAGCCAAGGCCTACCTGGCCGACGTGCACACGGGGCTGGCCGCGGAGGCCAAGGTGGCCTCCAAGCTGGTGCTGGCTGATTTCACTGTGTGGCGCGATGCGACGAATGCCTACGTCAGCGAGCACAACCGCATCGTCAATGAGAACAAGGGCATGCCCAAGAGCGAATAGGGGCAGGTCCTAGGCGTTGATCCGATAGGGATGGCGCCAGCCGGGCAGGGCGGCGATGCGGTCCAGCCAGCCCTGGACGCCGGGCGGCACGCTGATTTTGGCCTGCTCGGGCCAGAACAGATAGCCGCACAAAGAAATGTCTGCAATGCTTGGCGTGTCGTCGAGGATGAAGGCACGGCCATCGGCCAGCTCGGCTTCCAGGCGCGCGATATCCGCATTGAAGCGTTCGCGCAGCATCTTCTGGCCATCGGTGGCGGCCCCGGTGCTGGTGAAATGCAAGCCGAAGCGCAGGTTCGCCAGCGAAAATCCCAGGCGGTTGGCTTCCCAGAACAGCCATTCGCGCACCTTTTCCAACCGTTCCCGCGCCTCGCCGCCCAATGCGCCGGTGTGCTCCGCGAGGTGCAGCAAGATGGCGTTGGACTGCACATAGGGTTTGCCATCGTGCAGCAGCAACGGTACCTCGCCATACTTTGCCAGCGAGCGGAACGGTTCCGGCCGCTGTTCGCGCGCCAGTCCCAGATCGATTTCCTGATACTCGTGGGCGATGCCGGCCAGGGCCAGCATCAGGCTGACCTTGTAGCTATGGCCGGAATCGCGATTGCCGAACAGTGCGAAGTGACTCATGCGCGCCGCCTCAGTGCCAGCTGCGCATCAGGCCGACCGCCAGGCCTTCGAGCGTGAATTCGTCGGTTTCCGGATCTACCTTGATGATCTTGAAGTCCGGATTTTCCGGCAGCAGTTCGATGGTCGAGCCGGTCTTGCGGTAGCGCTTGACGGTGACGTCGTCGCCGATGCGCGCCACCACGATCTGGCCGTTCTTGGCGCTGTCGACCTTCTTCACGGCCAGCAGGTCGCCATCCATGATGCCGGCGTCGCGCATCGACCAGCCCTTCACCTTCAGCAAAAAGTCAGGCCGGGCCGAGAACAGCGAAGGGTCGACGCTGTAATTGGCTTCGACATGTTCCTGCGCCAGGATGGGCGAACCGGCGGCCACGCGCCCGACCAGGGGCAGCGACATCATCAGCGCCGCCGGCGGGATGGGCAGCGTCTCGACGCTGGCGCCGATCAGCCGGATGCCGCGCGAGGTGCCCGGGGAAATTTCGATGGCACCCTTGCGCGCGAGCGCCTGCAGGTGTTCCTCGGCGGCGTTGGCCGACTTGAAGCCGAGCTCGGTGGCGATTTCGGCGCGGGTCGGAGGAAAGCCGGTGTTCTCGATCGCATCCTTGATCAGATTGAGGATTTGTTCTTGCCTAGGCGTGAGCTTGATCATGGGTGGTCATGGGAGGTGAGAGAGATAGACTGTATTTTTGTACAGTATTTCGACCAACGCAAGTCTTAATTTGAAATTGAACGGAATTTTTTACCAGAGGTGGGGTCTTACTCATGCAAAGGAGGGGCTGACCATGGACAGGCATCCGCATCCCCTTGTCGACTACGACGAGGATTTCGTTCTATGGGCCGAGCGGCAAGTCGAGGTGCTGAAAGCACGCGATTTCGCGGCGCTCGATGTTGAACATGTGATCGAGGAACTCGAGGGGCAAGTGAACCGCGATAAACGGGAA
>CAMLHI010000400.1 GCA_946479705.1 uncultured Oxalobacteraceae bacterium | reverse complement strand
CTGTCGGCCAAGCTGAACAACAAGGCCAGTCTGGCACCAGTGGCTGCCGCCTTCGGCACCGCCGTTTCGCTCGAGCGCCTGGCCGATGTGCCGATCCACTTCGCCGACGCCATCGCGCGCCGTTCCGAGCCGCTGCTGCGCACCGCCGACGCCAACGCGCCGCTGGTACGCCTGCCAGCCGCGCTGGCCGCCCAGCTGGGCGCCAAGGATGGCAGCAAGGTCAAGGTCAGCCAGGGCAAGGGCGCGGCCGTACTGGTCGCCAGCGTCGATGCACGCCTGCCGGCCAACACCGTGCGCGTGTCCACCGGCCACGCCGCCGTGGCCGGCCTGGGCGCCATGTTCGGTGCCGTTCAAGTTGAATTAGCAGGGGAGGGCGCGTAATGTCGCTGCCAGACGTTATTAACAGCATCACCACCACCGGTTCCGGCTTGCTCGGCCCGGTCTGGCCGCTGGCCTGGACCATGATCAAGATCCTCTGCGTGCTGCTGCCGCTGATGGGCCTGGTTGCCTACGCTACCCTGTGGGAACGCAAGCTGATCGGCTGGATCCAGATCCGGGTCGGCCCCAACCGCGTCGGCCCGGCCGGCCTGCTGCAACCGATCGCCGATGCCCTGAAGCTCTTGTTCAAGGAAATCGTGATCCCGACCAAGGCCGCCGGTGGCCTGTTCGTGCTCGGTCCGATCATGACCATCATGCCGGCCCTGGCCGCCTGGTCGGTGGTGCCCTTCGGTCCGCAAGTGGCGCTGGCCAATGTGAACGCCGGCCTGCTGCTGCTGATGGCGATTACCTCGCTCGAAGTCTACGGCATCATCATCGCCGGCTGGGCCTCGAACTCGAAGTACTCCTTCATGGGCGCGATGCGCGCCTCGGCCCAGATGATTTCCTACGAAATCCCGATGGGCTTCGTGCTGGTGGTCGTGCTGATGGTCTCGGGCAGCCTGAACTTCTCCGACATCGTGGCCGGCCAGACCCATGGCTACTTCGCCGCCAAGGGCGCCAACTTCCTGTCCTGGAACTGGCTGCCGCTGCTGCCGCTGTTCGTGGTCTACCTGACTTCCGGCCTGGCCGAGTGCAACCGCCATCCCTTCGACGTGGTCGAAGGCGAGTCGGAAATCGTGGCCGGCCACATGGTCGAATATTCGGGCATGTCCTACGCCATGTTCATGCTGGCCGAGTACGCCAACATGATCCTGATCGGCACCCTGGCATCGATCATGTTCCTGGGTGGCTGGTCGGCCCCGTTTTCCTTCCTGGAATTCGGTGGCGGCTTCGGCGGCTTCTTCTGGCTGTTCGCCAAGATGTTCCTGATTGTCTCGCTGTTTGTCTGGGTCCGCGGCACGTTCCCGCGCTATCGCTATGACCAGATCATGCGTCTCGGCTGGAAAGTATTCATTCCCGTCACGCTGGTATGGCTGGTCCTGGTCGCGGGCGTGATGCAGACGTCCTGGAATATTTGGAAGTAAGGAATCGACAGACATGGATCGCATTAAAGACTTCTTCGGCAGCATGATGCTGACCGAATTGATCAAGGGGATGGCGCTGACGGGAAAGTACATGTTCTCGCGCAAGATCACCGTGCAGTACCCCGAGGAAAAGACCCCGATGTCGCCGCGTTTCCGCGGCCTGCATGCGCTGCGCCGCTACCCCAACGGGGAAGAGCGCTGCATCGCCTGCAAGCTGTGCGAAGCGGTGTGCCCGGCGATGGCCATCACGATCGAATCGGAGCAGCGCGAGGACGGCTCGCGCCGCACCACCCGCTATGACATCGACCTGACCAAGTGCATCTTCTGCGGCTTTTGCGAAGAATCCTGCCCGGTGGACTCGATCGTCGAGACCCACGTGCTGGAATACCACGGCGAAAAACGCGGCGACCTGTACTACACCAAAGAAATGCTGCTGGCCGTCGGCGACCGCTACGAAGCCGACATCGCCGCCGCCCGCGCGGCCGATGCGCCTTACCGTTAATCTGCACTTGCCTGGGTAAGTTATGGAATTTAAAGATCTGTTGTTCTACGCGTTCTCGCTGATCATGCTGTTTGCAGCGACGCGCGTCATCACGGCCAGGAACCCGGTGCATGCCGCGCTGTTCCTGGTGCTGGCGTTCTTCAACGCGGCCGGCCTGTGGATGCTGCTCAAGGCCGAGTTCCTCTCCATCGTGCTGGTGCTGGTCTACGTGGGCGCGGTGATGGTGCTGTTCCTGTTCGTGGTCATGATGCTCGACATTAATATCGACCGCATGCGCGAAGGCTTCTGGTCCTACCTGCCGCTGGCCACCGCCATCGGCGTGGTGATCGTGCTGGAAATGGCGGCCGTGCTGTGGCGCACCTTCTGGACCTTCGAGCCCCAGCAGGGCGCGATGGCGGCCAACATCGGCGGCACCCGCGAACTGGGTAAGCTGATCTACACCGACTACATCTACGGCTTTGAAATTGCCGCTGCGATCCTGCTGGTGGCCATCATCGCCGCCGTCGCCCTGACCCTGCGCAAGCGCAAGGACACCAAGGCCTTCGATCCGGCCGAGGCCGTGCGCGTCAAGCGCAACGACCGCCTGCGCATCGTCAAGATGGCCTCGGTCGACCAGCCGGCCCTCGACGCGGCCTCGAAAGCGGCCGCGCTGGCCGCCGCCGAAGCCCAGGATGCCGCCACCAAGGAGACCAAATGACCCCCGTTTCACTCGCTCACTACCTGGTCCTCGGGGCGGCGCTGTTCGCCATTTCGATTGTCGGGATTTTCCTGAACCGCAAGAACGTCATCGTGCTGCTGATGGCCATCGAACTGATGCTGCTGGCCGTGAACCTGAACTTCATCGCGTTTTCCCATTACCTGGGCGACGCGGCGGGGCAGATTTTCGTGTTCTTCATCCTGACCGTGGCGGCCGCCGAATCGGCGATCGGCCTGGCGATTCTGGTGGTCCTGTTCCGTAATCTGGACACGATCAATGTGGAAGACCTGGACAGCCTCAAAGGCTGATCCGCAGGTCAAACATCACTCGAATACATAACGATTAAGGTTCAACATGGCGGGGCAACTTCTCAACCCACACCTTCTGCTGGCGGTACCGCTGGCGCCGCTCGCCGGCGCCGCGATCGCCGGCCTGTTCGGCACTAAATTCTTCGGCAACCTGGTGGGCCGCAAGGTCTCCCATACCGTCACCATCCTGGGCGTGCTGATCGCGCTGATCCTGTCGGTGCAGACGCTCATGGCGGTGCTCGACGGGGCCACTTTCAACGGCACCATCTACCGCTGGATGACGGTCGGCTCGCTCAACATGGAAGTCGGCTTCAAGATCGATGCGCTGTCGGCCATGATGATGTGCGTGGTGACCTTCGTGTCGCTGATGGTGCACATCTACACCATCGGCTACATGGCCGACGACCCCGGCTACCAGCGCTTCTTC
>CAMLHI010000399.1 GCA_946479705.1 uncultured Oxalobacteraceae bacterium | reverse complement strand
ATGCATTACAATCGCACTCGCCTTCATTTCCGCTCCGCACGAGCGCTATCCCTATGTTGTCACGCCGCCGTTCGCTGCTCGCTCTTGCCTTCCTGCTGACCGCCTGCGGCTCCACGCCACGCGTGCCGGCCCCCGTCGAGACCAGCATCCCCGCGCCGCCGCCGGCGCCGATGGCCAAGAAAGTGCGCATCGGCCTGGCCCTGGGTGGCGGGGCGGCGCGCGGCTTCGCCCACATCGGCGTGATCAAGGCGCTCGAAGCCCAGGGCATCTATGCCGAGATCGTGGTCGGCACCAGCGCCGGCAGCGTGGTCGGCGCGCTGTACGCGGCCGGCAACGATGGCTTCGCCCTGCAAAAGATCGCCATGGAAATGGACGAATCGACGATTTCAGACTGGGCCATGCCGCTGTTCGGCAAGTCGTCCGGCGTGCTCAAGGGCGAGGCCCTGCAAAATTACGTCAACAAGGCCGTGCACAACGCGCCGATGGAAAAACTCAAGCTCCACTTCGGCGCGGTGGCCACCGACCTGCAGAACGGCCAGCCGATCCTGTTCCAGCGCGGGAACACCGGCCAGGCCGTGCGCGCCTCGTCCTCGGTGCCGAGCGTGTTCCAGCCGGTCAAGATCGGCGACCGTTCCTATGTCGATGGCGGGCTGGTGGCGCCGGTGCCGGTGCGTTTCGTGCGCGAGATGGGGGCCGACTTCATCATCGCCGTCAATATTTCTACCCAGACCGACGCCCAGGCGGCCGTCAGCTCGCTCGAAGTGCTGCTGCAAACCTTCAGCATCATGGGCCAGCGCCTCAATTCCTACGAACTCAAGGATGCCGACGTGGTGATCCAGCCGGCCCTGGGCAAGATGGGCGGCAATGACTTCGCGGGACGCAACAAGGCGATCCTGGCGGGCGAACAGGCGGCCGCGGCCATCATGCCGCAGCTCAAGGCCAGGCTGAAGGTCAAGCAGGGGCTGTAAGCAATTTAACTCACTGAAGGAAGCAATAATGAAAACCAAGCACGTACTCTGCTCCGACGACATCAAGGCCATCATGGCCGCGGCCGAGGCCGAAGCGCTGGCCAACGACTGGGTGGTGTCGATCGCGCTGTGCGACGATGGCGGCCATCTGCTGGCTTACCAGCGCCTCGATGGCGCCTCGCCCATGACCGCGCACATGGCGCCGGCCAAGGCGCGCACCGCCGCCATGGGCCGCAAGGAAACCAAGGTCTACGAGGACGTGATCAATAACGGCCGCGTGTCCTTCACCACCGCGACCTTCATGGAAGCGCTGCTCGAGGGCGGTGTGCCGATCGTGGT
Source organism: uncultured Oxalobacteraceae bacterium (assembly GCA_946479705.1). The sequence goes on along the minus strand of CAMLHI010000399.1, from coordinate 2,104 downwards.
CGAGGGCCAGGTGATCGGCGCGGTGGGCGTGTCCGGCGTGAAATCGGAGCAGGATGCGCAGATCGCCAAGGCCGGGATCGCGGCCCTGAAGCTGTAAGCCCGGCCGCGCTCAGGAGTGGATTTCGGGCGCCTCGGGCATCGAATCGGCGGCCTTGCTGCGCTTGAGCCAGGCCGCCAGCAGGTCCATATTGCGGACCAGGATTTCCGGTCCTTCGATGAAGCCGACCTGGGTCAGGTTGCCCGCGTCGCAGGTCAGCTTGTTGACCGTGGGCGAGCGCTTGACCATGCGGTCGTAGGCCTTGAAGACCTTGTGCTCCCATTTGAACAGGGCCGAATCGTTGAACTTGTTGTTCTCGAAGTAGACCGTGACGGTGCCGTCCGGATTGCCGAAGCCGACCATCCCCGAACCATTCTTGAGCTGGTTCATCACCGCTTCGTCGGCTTCCTCATGCGGCGTGAAGACGGCTGCGCGCCCGCCCGGATTGGGCCGCTCCATCGGGGTGTCGCGTCCAAAGGTGTTTAATTGGGCCATCTGGTGATCCTTCCTGCGGTTTTAATTATTGCTCGTGGAAATAATGTATATAGCGGCAATAAATATGTCCAGTAAAAACGTAAATTAAAGCGGGCCAAGCGTGGCGGGTGATTGCCGGAAGGACGGGATTGCGCTATACTTTGGAGGTTTAGCCATTCATACACCTACCGTAGCGACTACCCACCATCCCTCATTCGAATGACCTCCTACTCCAGCGCCGAAACGGCTGTCTGTCGCAGTGGAAGGTCGGTCTGACGTGGCGCAGCTACGGTAACTTTATCAGGAGTTGCCCTTGCCGCCATTTTTTTCTGGCCCCGCCGTTCCAGCAGTCTTAGCACTTGCCGACGGAACGATTTTTAACGGTTTTTCCATTGGCGCCGCCGGCCATACCACCGGGGAAGTCGTGTTCAACACGGCCATGACCGGTTATCAGGAAATCCTGACCGACCCGAGCTATTCGCGCCAGATCGTCACGCTGACTTACCCGCACATCGGTAACTACGGCGTGAACACGGAAGACGTGGAGGCGAGCAAGGTGCATGCGGCTGGCCTGATCATCCGCGACCTGCCGATGATCGCCTCGAACTTCCGTTCCACCCAGTCGCTGTCGGATTACCTGAAGGCGGAAAACATCGTCGCCATCTCCGGCATCGATACCCGCAAGCTGACCCGCCTGCTGCGTGAAAAGGGCGCCCAGAGCGGCGCCATCGTCACCGGCACCCTGGGTTCGGCCCCGAACCCGGCGCAGGCGCTGGAACTGGCGCGCTCCTTCCCCGGCCTGGCCGGGATGGACCTGGCCAAGGTGGTCTCGACCACCGCCGCCTACGAGTTCAGCGAAACCGAATGGAAGCTGGGCGAGGGCTACGGCAAGCAGACCGCTCCCAAATTCCATGTGGTGGCCTTCGACTACGGCGTCAAGCGCAACATCCTGCGCATGCTGGCCGAGCGCGGCTGCAAGGTGACGGTGCTGCCGGCCCAGTCGACCGCGGCCGCCGCCCTGGCCTTGAACCCCGACGGGATCTTCCTGGCCAACGGCCCGGGCGATCCGGAGCCGTGCGACTACGCGATCGCCGCCGCCAAGGAACTGATCGAGCGCGGCATCCCGACCTTCGGCATCTGCCTGGGTCACCAGATCATGGCGCTCGCTTCCGGCGCCAAGACGCTGAAGATGAAGTTCGGCCACCACGGCGCCAACCACCCGGTGCAGGACCTCGATTCGCGCAAGGTGATGATCACCTCGCAGAACCACGGTTTCGCGGTCGATGCCGCGACCCTGCCGGCCAACTGCCGCGTGACCCACGTGTCGCTGTTCGACGGCTCGCTGCAGGGCTTCGCCCGCACCGACAAGCCGGCCTTCTGCTTCCAGGGCCACCCCGAGGCATCGCCAGGACCGACCGACGTAGCTTACCTGTTTGACCGCTTCATCAGCCTGATGCAAGCAGCGGAGAAAAAATAAATGCCAAAACGTAGTGACATTAAAAGTATTCTGATCATTGGCGCCGGCCCGATTATTATCGGCCAGGCCTGCGAGTTCGATTATTCCGGCGCCCAGGCGTGCAAGGCGCTGCGCGA
>CAMLHI010000398.1 GCA_946479705.1 uncultured Oxalobacteraceae bacterium | reverse complement strand
TGATGCTGGCCCAGGACGAAGTCGACGACGACCGCCACCTCACCCGCGGCGCGCGCGTGCGCGACCTGGCCCAGACCCTGGTGGCACTGCACCAGAAGGACTTCGGCGACCTGCTCGGCAGCGACGACGTGCGCTACGACGTGATCGGCAACGATGCCCTCTCGCCCGGCCAGGTCGAGGTCAAGTTCGGCCACGCGGTCTACCTGCCCAGCGCCGGCGAAACGCCGCTCTACCGCGTATCGGCCTCCACCGACGGCGTCGTGTGGAAGCCGGTGTGTCCGGTCTACCCGCAGCAGCGCCTGGCCCTGATCGGCATGGATGCCGAATCGGCAAGCCATGCGGTGCCGGGCTGGCCATTCGCGGCCGATGCCGCCATCCTGCTCATCAACGACGGCCCCGAAGCGCCCATCGAAGTGCAGGTGCGCCCCAAGCAGGCGCTCGACTGCGCCTTCGACGCCGTCAACGGCTACTACGCCATCAAGCCGAAAAGCGGCGACGCGCCCGCACGCCTGCTCCTGAAAATCGCGCGCCGCGCCGAAGCCGTGCCAGAGTGGCCGGCCGCCGTATGGAAAGCGCGCGCCGCCGATGAGCAACCGACCGCGCTGCCGCAGCGCGGCGCCGAACCGGATGCCACCTACGCCCCGGTCGCGCAGCAGGGTGTGACCCTGGTGGCGCTGGCCCTGCCGCGTCTGTCGCGCTACCGCGAAACCGGCGCCGTCTCGCTCGACATCGGCTTCGACCGCCAGCTCGCGCTGGCCGGGCCCGGCGCGGCAGCCATCAGCCTGTGTGTCGACCAGGCCGACCAGCTGCATGCCCTCACCGGTGCCGGGCGCGAGGCCATCAGCGCCCCGGCCACCTTCACGCCGCCCGATGGCGGCAGCGTCGAGCTGCTGGCCGCGCCGCGCGCCATGGAAGACCGCTACCGCGCCATCCTGCGCCTGCCGCACCCGGTGACGGCCGCCGTCACGGCCGGCGCGCGCTGCGTGTTCGGCCGTGGCGCCCAGGCCCTGGCGGCGCTGCGGGTACTGGACGCGCCCCAGTTCCTGCGGCACGGCGAAGGCGTGGAGGCGGCCAGCGCCGACCGCATCGGCCTGTCGCGCAATGCGTTCAGCATCGAACCGGCATCGGGCAGCTACCGCATCAAGCGCCTGAGCCCGACCCAGGCCCTGTACCACCTCGACGAGCAGCTGCGCTTCGTGGCCATGGTCACCGATGGCGCAGTCATCCCGGCCGGCCACCACCTGGTCGCCGGCCACTACGTGCTGCGTTTCGACGCGTGAAGGACCGGCCATGCCGCACCTGAGCTATCCCCTGCTGGCCGCCTTCGGCATCGCCCTGGTGGCGACCCTGGTGCTGGCCGCACTGCTGACGCCGCACAGCTGGTGGCGCCGCCCGAACCTGCGCGCGCTGGCCATCGTGGTGCTGGGCACCTGGGGCATCGGCACCCTGATCCTCGGCCTGGCCGAACAACCGGCCCAGGCCAGGACGCTGGCCGCGATCCCGCCCATGCCCCTGGCCGGCGCGCGCTACCGCGTGGTCGACGACCTCAATCTGCGCGCGGCTACCGGCACCGCGTCGGCGCGCATCGCGGTGGTACCGGCCGGCGCCATCGTCACCGCCACCGGCCAGCGCGAGGGCGACTGGTGGCGACTGCGCGCCCAGGTCGACGGCAAAACGGTCGAAGGCTGGTCGAGCAGCCTGTGGTTGCGGCGTGCCGGCGAATAAACCGGCGAGAGTGTTGTAGCGGGCGCATACGCGCGATTGACGCTCGCCGCGCCAGCCCCGTAGACTAGGTTCATGCCCAAAGATAGCCTGATCCTGCCATTGCCAGCGGCGCGGCGCGCCCGGGTGCCCCTATGCACACCGCTGCGCCACGCGCGCTACCGCAATCTGTGGCTTGCCAACTTGATCTCGAATCTCGGCACCTGGACCCAGACCTTCGCCTCCGCGTGGCTGATTGCCAGCATGTCCACCAACGCCTCCACCGCCACGCTGGTGCAGACCGCCAGCTACGTGCCGATCTTCCTGTTCGCACTGACCGCCGGCGTGATCGCCGACGCCGTCGAGCGTCCGCGCTTCCTGTTCTTCTGCAATCTGTTCATGGCCTTGTGCGCCTGTCTGATGGCGGTGCTGGTGGTCAGCGGCCGCGCGTCCGCCGGTCCGGTCCTGGCGCTGACCTTCTGCCTGGGCAGCGGCGCTGCCTTCATGTGGCCAGCCTGGCAAGCCTCGATGTCGGGCCTGATCGATCCGGACGAAGTCGAATCGGCCGCCACGCTCAATAACCTCAGCTACAACGTGGCCGCGATCGCCGGCCCTGCACTCGGCGGCCTGCTGTTCAACTGGGTCGGGCCGGGTGCACTGTTCATGGTCAACGCGCTCTCCTTCGTCGGCCTGCTGCTGGTGTACTGGACCTGGTGGCGCGAAGGCGGCCAGCCCGCACCTGCACCGCTGGCCTTTCGCCGCAGCCTGGCGCTGGGCCTGCGCAGCGCGCTCGGCTGCCCGCGCTACCGCCGCATCCTGGCCAATGTGTGCACGGTGTTCTTCGCCACGATCGCCTTCGCCGCGCTGCTGCCGGTGTTCGTGCGCGACGTGCTGCGCATGGACTCGGGCGTGTTCGGCCTGCTGATGGGCAGCCTGGGCGCCGGGGCCGTGCTGGGCGCCTGCCTGCTGCCCAGCGTGCGCATGCGGATCGACAAGCATGTGCTGCTGCCCGCCGCCCTGCTGGTCTATGGCCTGATGCTGGTATGCATGCCGCTGCTGCATTCGCTGGCCCTGCTGGTGCCGCTGATCGTGGCCGGCGGCATGGCCTGGTCGGCCACCGTGTCGACCATGAACGCCGCCGCCCAGCTGTCGTTCCCACAAGAGATCCGCGCGCGCACCCTGTCGATCTACCTGTTCGTCATGGCCGGCGGCTACACCGTCGGCAGCCTGGTATGGGGCCGCGTGGCCGATGCCGTGGGCGTGCCCGCCGCGCTGCTCATGGCCGGCGCTTGCGTGATTGTCAACGCGATCCTCCTCGCGGGCGGAACGCGGGAAAATGCCATCTGATCGCCGCTTTGCGCGCCCTCCGATTCGGATAAGCTGTCAAGATCGCGACTTTTCCCGCCCCACCCGATGACTGTCCTGCCACATTGCCCGATGTTCGGCCCCAGGTTCGACGTTGCCGCGCTCTCCAGCGTCGGCGTCGGCCCGCGCACGCGCTCTGAGAACCAGGACAATTTCCTGCTCATTGACCACGACGGCGGCGCCAGCTTCCTCAGCGGCGAGCGCCTGCGCACCACCCGCTTGCCGGTATGGAGCGCTGGCCACGCCCGCGTGGCCGTGCTGGATGGGATGGGCGGTCATGGCTGGGGCCGCCAAGCAGCCGAAGCCGTGGTGGCCGGCCTGCTGGCCCTGCCGCCGTATGACAGCCTGGA
>CAMLHI010000397.1 GCA_946479705.1 uncultured Oxalobacteraceae bacterium | reverse complement strand
AGCAGCTTGGTGGTCGAGCGGTCGTGCTGGAAGTCGATCGCCACGGCCCGCCCGCCATAGGCGAGCACGGCCTGCCCTTCCGGGATGGCGCTCATGTCGTAGTCGCCGCCCTTGGCATAGATCTCCGGCCGCGCTTGCAGCACCACTTCGAGCGCCGTATCCTCGTCGAAGTCGACCACCAGGCTGACCGATTCGAGCGCCGCCAGCACCGCCAGCCGGTCGGCGCAGGTGTTGAGCGGGCGGTCGTCGCCCTTGCCCAGGCGCTTGACCGAGGCGTCGGTGTTGGCCGCCACCACCAGCGCCGCGCCCAAAGCGCGCGCTTCGTCCAGGTAGGTCACGTGGCCGCGGTGCAGGATGTCGAACACCCCGTTGGTGAGCACCACCGGCTTGGGCAGCGCGGCCACGCGTTCGGCCAGCTCGGCGCGGGTGCAGATTTTTCGTTCGAAAGTGGTCATCGGTGCGCTTACTCTTCTTCGGGTTCTTCTTCGATCGCCATCGACAGGTCGCTCGAGGTGGTGGCGCCGCTATCGCCCGGTTCCTTGCGGTCGCCGCGCAGCTTGATCTGCAGGCGCAGGCCGTTGGCCGAATCGGCATTGCGGATGGCTTCGTCGTAGCCGATGAAGCCCTTGTTGTAGAGCTCGTACAAGGCCTGGTCGAAGGTGCACATGCCCAGTTCGCGCGATTTGTGCATGATTTCCTTGATGCCCTGGAAGTTCCCCTTCAGGATCATCTCGCCGATGGTGGCGGTGTTGAGCAGGATTTCGATGGCCGCCTTGCGCCCCTTGCCGTCCTCGGTGCGCACCAGGCGCTGCGAGACGATGGCGCGCAGGTTCGAGGACAGGTCCATCAGCAGCTGGTTGCGCCGCTCTTCCGGGAAGAAGTTGATGATCCGGTCCATGGTCTGGTTGGAATTGTTCGCGTGCAGGGTGCCCAGGCACAGGTGGCCGGTTTCGGCGAAGGCAATCGCGTGTTCCATGGTTTCGGTGTCGCGGATCTCGCCGATCAGGATCACGTCCGGGGCCTGGCGCAGGGTGTTTTTCAGGGCGTTGTGCCACGACAGGGTGTCCACGCCGACCTCGCGGTGGGTGATCAGGCAGCCCTTGTTCTTGTGCACGTACTCGACCGGGTCTTCCACCGTGATGATGTGGCCGGCCGAATTGGCGTTGCGGTAGTCGATCATCGCCGCCAGCGTGGTCGACTTGCCCGAACCGGTGCCGCCCACCACCAGCACCAGCCCGCGCTTGGTCATGATGACGTCCTTGAGCACTTCGGGCAGGTCGAGCTTTTCGAAGTTCGGAATTTCCGAGGCGATGGTGCGGATCACCATGGCCACGCACTGCTGCTGGACGAACACGTTGACGCGGAACCGGCACACATTCGGCAGCGAGATGGCGAAATTGCATTCCATGTCCTGCTCGAACTCGCGGCGCTGCTTGTCGTTCATCAGCGACAGGGCCAGCGCGCGCGTGACCTCCCCGGTCAGCTTTTGCTGGCTCAGGGGCTTCATGGCGCCCTGGTGCTTCATGCTGGGCGGGAAGTCGGCCGAGACGAACAAGTCCGAGCCGCCCTGGTGATGCATCACCGTCAACAGTTTGTGGATGTAAGCCTGGGCTTCGGCGGGACCAAATGTAGACATGCGGCGCCTTTCAAACTTTAAGGAAACAAATGATAAGCAAGCCCGGGCCGAAAAACCATCGCCACAGCAAATATAACCACAGTGTTGGTCCAGAAATCGAATTCATTGCTGACCATCCGGCAACATTGTGTCAGGATGTGAAGACATTCACCGCCACGCCGATATCGCCGCCATGACTCTGACCGAGCTGAAATACATCGTCGCCGTCGCCCGCGCCAAGCACTTTGGCCATGCCGCCGAAGCCTGCTTCGTCGCCCAGCCCACGCTCTCCGTCGCCATCAAGAAACTCGAAGACGAACTGGGCGTCGTCCTGTTCGAACGCGGCGGGGCCGAAGTCTCGGTCACGCCACTGGGCAGCCAGATCATCGCCCAGGCCGAACGCGTGCTGGAACAGACCGCCGCCATCAAGGAACTCGCCAAGCAGAACAAGGACCCGCTCGCCGGCCCCCTGCGCCTGGGCGTGATCTACACGGTCGGCCCCTACCTGCTGCCGCCGCTGGTGAAGAACCTGATCGACCAGGTGCCGCAGATGCCCTTGATCCTGCAGGAGAACTTCACCGTGCGCCTGCTCGAACTGCTGCGCCAGGGCGAACTCGACGCGGCCATCATGGCCCTGCCGCTGCCCGAGCACGGCATGTCGATGCAGGTGCTGTACGACGAACCCTTCGTGGTGGCCATGCCGCACCAGCATCCCTGGGCCGCCCGCAAGGAGATTTCCGCCCAGGACCTCAAGTCGGAAACCATGCTCCTGCTCGGCAACGGCCACTGCTTCCGCGACCAGGTGCTGGAAGTATGTCCCGAGATGGCGCGCTTTTCCGCACCCGGCAATGGCATGCAGCGCACCTTCGAAGGATCGTCGCTGGAAACCATCCGCCACATGGTCGCCAGCGGGATCGGCCTGACCGTGCTGCCGCGCGCCTCCGTGCCCGATATGCATCCGGACGGCGGCATGCTGGCCTTCCGCCCCTTCCAGGCGCCGGTGCCCTCGCGCCGCGTGGTGATCGTCTGGCGCAAGAGCTTTACCCGGCGCGCCGCCATCGATGCCGTCTGCAATGCCGTGGCGGCCTGCGAGCTGCCCGGCGTGGAGCGCCTGCCGCAGGAGCAGGCGGCTGCGTGAAGTAAAATGCGAGTCTGATTAACTCGACAATTCGGGCTTCGTGAACAAGCTGGCGCTTTATCTCCGACTGGTGCGGCTGGACAAGCCGATCGGCATCCTGCTGCTGCTCTGGCCGACCTTGATGGCCCTGTGGATCGCCTCGCACGGCGTGCCCGACCCGCTGTTCCTGCTGATCTTCGCACTCGGCACCGCGCTGATGCGCTCGGCCGGCTGCGCCATCAACGACTACGCCGACCGCGACTTCGACCGCCACGTCAAGCGCACCGCCGAACGGCCCCTGACCAGCGGGCGCATCCAGCCCTGGGAAGCGCTGGCGATTGCCGGCGGCCTGGCCGCGATTTCCTTCCTGCTGATCTGGCCGCTCAATGCGCTGACCAAGCAGCTTTCGGTCGCCGCCGTGATCATCGCCGGCTCCTACCCCTACTTCAAGCGCTTCTTCGCCATCCCCCAGGCCTATCTCGGCATCGCATTCGGCTTCGGCATCCCGATGGCCTTTGCCGCCGTGCAGGGCCAGGTACCGGCCATCGCCTGGGGCCTGCTGGCGGCCAATGTGTTCTGGGCCGTCGCCTACGACACCGAATACGCCATGGTCGACCGCGACGACGACCTGAAGATCGGCATCCGCACCTCGGCCATCACCTTCGGCCGCTACGACGTGGCCGC
>CAMLHI010000396.1 GCA_946479705.1 uncultured Oxalobacteraceae bacterium | reverse complement strand
GTGGGCGGCGCCTACCGCTGGGACAAGAACGCCCTCAAGTGGAAGCCCCTGATGGACTGGGCCAACGAAAATGAAGCCGGCTATAACGGCGTCGAATCGATCGCCCTCGATCCCAAGAACTCGGCCAAGGTGTATATCTTCGCCGGACTCGATTACAAGAACAACGGCAAGACGGTGATCCTGCGCTCGAGCGACTACGGCCAGACCTTCGCCATTACCGACGTCACCGCCCAGTTCAAGACCCACGCCAACGGCATGGGACGCCAGCTCGGCGAACGCCTGGTGGTCGATCCCGGTACCTCCAGCACCCTGTACGTCGGCACCCGCTACAACGGCCTGTTCAAGAGTACCGATTCGGGCGCAAGCTGGAACCGACTCAATGGGCTCAGCGTGACCACCACGCCGAACGGAGCGGGAATCAGCTTCGTGGTGCCCGACCCGCACAGCCAGTGGAACGGTGTGGCCCAGCGCATCCTGGTGGGCGTGTCGCGCTACGGCACGGTCGGCACCAATCTGTACGTCACCACCAACGCCGGCGCCAGCTTCACCGCGGTGGGCGGCTCGCCCTCGAACCTGATGCCCCAGCGTGCGGTCTACGATGGCGCGGGCAACTTCTTCATCACCTACGGCAACGGCGCCGGGCCGAGTGGATCGATCACCCTGGCCAACGAGCCCATGGACACGGGCAAGATCTTCAAGTACAGCGTGAGCAATGGCGCCATGGCCGACGTCACCCCGGCCGGCATGACCCGCGCCTTCGGCGGGATCAGCGTGGCGAGCGGGAATTCCCAGCGCCTGGTTGCCTCGACCATCAATGCCTATCTGCTGCAGGGCGGGACCGACTGGAACACCACCCCGACGGGCGATCACTTCTTCGTCTCCACCAATGGCGGCGCCAGCTGGACCGACGTGGTCGCGCGCGGCTTTTCACTCGACACGGGCGGCGTGACCTGGGCGAACAAGGCGGCCATTCACTGGTCCGGCTCGATCGAGTTCGATCCCTTCGACAGCAAGGCCGCCTGGGTCACCTCCGGCAACGGCATCTTCAAGACCGCCGACATCGACGCCACCACCAACGTCTGGCGCTTCGATGTCAAGGGGCTGGAAGAAACCGTGGCAGTCAATCTGGTGAGCGTGCCGGGCGGCCCCCTGATTTCCGCCGTGGGTGACTACAGCGGCTTCCGGCATACGGACACGAGCGTCTATGCGCCCTTGAACAATCCGCCCATCGGCACCACCTACGGCCTGGCCAATGCGGTGGCCAACCCCGGTGCACTGGTGCGCGTTGGCAACAACGCCATGTACACCACCTGGGACACCGTCAACTGGACCAAGGCGCCCGTCATGAACGGCAGCTATGGCCAGGTGGCCCTGTCGCCGAATGGCGGCACCCTGCTGCACAGCCCGCAGAATTCGAGCACCAGCTACCGTTCCTGGAACATGGGTGGCAGCTGGACGCCCATCAGCGGCCTGTCGGGCATGAACCTGCGTCCGGTGGCCGACAGCGTCAACTCGAACAAGTTCTACGCTTACGACAACGGCACCCTGCGCGTCAGTACCGACGGCGGCGTGTCCTTCCATGCGGGCGCCACGCTGGCCGGCGGATCGGACATCATTCGCGTCGCGCCGGGCAAGGAGGGCGACATCTGGGTGGCGCGCTTCGGCAGCGGCCTGTCCCGTTCGACCGACTCGGGCAACTCGTTCAGCACGGTGGCCGGGGTGAGCGATTGCGCGGCGGTCGGTTTCGGCAAGGCCGACGTCAACGCCAGCTACCCGACCGTGTTCATCTGGGGTACCGTCAACGGTGTGCGCGGCCTGTTCCGCTCGACCAATACCGGCGCGAGCTGGACGCGTGTGAACGACGATATGCATGTCTACGGCGGCCCGGGCAACGGTAACTTCGTGGTCGGCGACCTGAACACCTTTGGCGTGGTGTACATGAGCACCGCCGGGCGCGGCATCGTGGTCGGCAAGCCTTAACCCAGTTCGGCAGCAATTCCTGGCAGTGCCCGCGCCAACAGCGCGGCACTGCTTTTTTTTCGTCTCAGCGGCGTCCCAGGCTCGGGCGCCTGGGCGAGTAGGTCCAGTCCGGCACCAGATAGCGCATCGCCATGGCGTCGTCGCGCGCGCTGGTGGCCACCTTCCGGTACAGCGCATTGGCCTGCATGATGCGGTCCATGTCCGGCTCGACCCCGAGGCCGGGTTGTTGCGGCACCTGCACCGCGCCGTCCGCGATGCGCAGCGGTTCCGTGGTCAGGCGCTCTTCGCCTTCCTGCCAGATCCAGTGCGTGTCGATGGCCGTGATGCGCCCCGGCGCGGCGGCCGCCGCATGGGTGAACATGGCCAGCGACACGTCGAAGTGGTTGTTCGAATGCGAGCCCCAGGTCAGGCCCCAGTCGTGGCACAGCTGCGCCAGCCGCACCGAACCCTGCATGGTCCAGAAATGCGGATCGGCCAGCGGAATGTCGACCGCGCCCAGCAAGTGCGCATGGGCCATCTGGCGCCAGTCGGTAGCGATCATATTGGTTGCGGTGGGGATGCCGGTGGCGCGGCGGAACTCCGCCATGGTCTCTCGGCCCGAGAAGCCGTCCTCGGGGCCGCACGGATCTTCCGCATACGCCAGCACATGGCCCTGGCCGCGGCACAGCGCGATCGCTTCCCGCAGGCCCCAGGCCCCGTTCGGATCGAGCGTGACACGCGCGTCGGGAAAGCGGCGCTTGATGGCGGCCACCGCCTCGAGTTCATCGTGGCCGTCCATGACCCCGCCCTTGAGCTTGAAGTCGCGAAAGCCATACTTGTCCACGGCCGCTTCGGCAAGGGTCACGATGGCTGCGGCGCTGATGGCTTCCTCATGGCGCAGCCGATACCAGTCGTCGCCGGCGCCGCGGCCGGGCAGGTAATCGAGGTCGGTCCTGGTGCGATCGCCGATATAGAACAGGTAAGCGAGCATGGGGACGCTGGCGCGCTGCTGGCCGCCGCCGAGCAGTTCGCACACCGGCACGCCCAGGTGCTGGCCGAGCAGGTCGAGCAGGGCCGCTTCCACCGCCGTGACTACATTCTCCAGGCGCAGGTTGATCTCGTGCGGCTGCAGCAGCAGCGCCGCTTCCGCCGCATCCGACACCTGGTGCAGCACGCCGGTCGCGCCCTTGCCGGCGAGGCCCGCGCGTACGCGGTTCAGGGTGCGGTTGAAGCGCCCCAGTTCCGACCCGAGCACCAGCGGCACCGCATTCTGCAGCGCCTTCAGGATGCCCGCGCCGCCCGGCACTTCGCCGATGCCGGTGTGGCCTGCGCTATCCTGCAGAAGGACCAGGTTGCGTGTGAAATAGGGCGCGTGCGCGCCGCACAGATTGAGCAGCATGCTGTCGCGACCGGCCACCGGGATGACCTGCATGCCGGTCACCAGCGGGGTCGCCGATGC
>CAMLHI010000395.1 GCA_946479705.1 uncultured Oxalobacteraceae bacterium | reverse complement strand
CGGAAATCGCCTATTCGGTCGGTTATAGCAATGTGTCGTACTTTAACAAGCTATTTAAGGAAGAGTACGGGTGCACCCCCAAAGTCTTCCGCAGTGCCTGCACCCCGCCCGGCTAAAGCGCGGCAAGCGATTGAGAGCGCTAACACAAGCACAACGATTTCTTCAACAACAGCGTTTCCGCATGGATTTAAAAGCGCAGGCGCGGTGCCGCGACGGCCGCGCCCATGTATGCTTGACGCCGGAGACTTTCCTTATACAACTACAAAGAGAACCCAATGGCATTCAAATCACTTGCTTCGATGTTCGTCAGCGGCCTGCTGATGGTTCCGCTGCTCGGCAACGCGCAGGATCGCGTTATCGACATTAATACCAAACAAATCCAGGGAAAATTAAACACGACCTTCAATTTCGCCGTGGGCGCCGGCCGCGCCAATGAAGGGCTGCGCGCCGACTGGCAGCAGCAGCTGGCGGAAATCAAACGCGATGCCGGCTTCCGGTATATTCGGATGCATGGTTTGCTCATCGACGACATGGGCGTCTATCACGTCGACGGACAAGGCAAGGAACATTATAATTTCCAGTATATCGACGCGCTTTACGATTATCTGATCAGTATTAACGTGAAGCCCTTCGTGGAATTGGGATTCATGCCGTCGCAAATGGCCAGCGGCGATAAAACCATTTTCTGGTGGCGCGGCAATGTCACCCCGCCGCGCGATTACAATACCTGGGGCCGCCTGATCAAGGCCTTGACCGAACACTGGACCGAGCGCTACGGCCAGGATGAAGTCGCCAGCTGGTATTTCGAAGTGTGGAACGAACCGAACCTGGACGGATTCTGGGCCGGCACCCAGGCCGAGTATTTCAAGCTCTACGATTACGCCGCGCGCGCCATCAAGAGCGTCAATCCGCGCTATAAGGTCGGCGGCCCCGCCACCGCCGGCGCGGCATGGATTCCCGAAACGATCGCCCATGCGGCCGCCAACAAGGTGCCGCTCGATTTCGTCAGCACCCACACCTATGGCGTCAACCAAGGCTTCCTGGACGAATTCGGCACCACCGGCACGGTGCTGAACAAGGACGACGCGGCCGTCAGCGGCGACGTGCTGAGAAACCGCAAGGAAATCGAGGCATCGGCCATGCCCGGGCTGGAATTGCATTACACCGAATGGAGTTCCTCCTACACGCCGGCCGACCCCACCCACGACAGCTACCACCAGGCCGCCTATATCCTGCAAAAGCTCAAGCAGGTGGGGACGGCGGCGCAGTCGATGTCGTACTGGGTGTTCACCGACGTGTTCGAAGAGCCGGGCCCGCGCTCTGAAGCCTTCCACGGCGGCTTCGGCCTGATGAATACCCAGGGCATCAAGAAACCGGCGTATTTCGCCTATCAATTCCTGAATAAGCTGGGCGCCACCGAGCTCAAGAACGCCGACCAGAAATCCATCGCCACGCGCGACGACAAGGGCAATGTGCAAGTGCTGCTGTGGGACTACACCAGCACCCTGCCGGACAATACCAACAACCAGCAATACTTCATCAAGGACCTGCCGGCCAAGAGCAAGGGCAAGGTACAGGTCGCGCTGAGCGGGCTGAAACCGGGCGCCTATGCGCTGTCGATTTCCCAGGTCGGCTACCAGCGCAACGACGCCTACACTGCCTACATCGGCATGGGTTCGCCCAAGCAGCTGACCCGGGCGCAGGTGTCCACCCTGAAGGGCATCGCCAACGGCAAACCGAGCGAACAGCGCAAGGTGCACGTGGGCGCCGACGGCCGCGTCAAGCTCGACTTGCCGCTGCGTGAAAACGATGTGTATCTGCTCACGCTGAACCAGGCGGGGAAATAAGGCATGACCTCTTCCTCCCGTCGTCACCTGATCAAGACCCTGGTGGCCGGCGCCGCCGGCGCGCCGCTGGCCGCTTCCAGCGCCACGCACAGTCCGGCCGACTGCGCCACCGCGCCGCGCTGGGGCAGCGGCATCGAAGGCCAGCGCAAGGCCGACCTCGGCAATGGGACCTACCTCAATCCCATCATCGCCGGCGACCATCCCGATCCGACCATCCTGAAGGACGGCAAGAACTACTACATGACGTTCTCGTCGTTCTATTCCTACCCGGGCATCGTGATCTGGCATTCGACCGACCTGGTCAACTGGGCCCCGGTCGGCCCGGCCCTGAGCAAGCCGCTCGGCACCATCTGGGCGCTCGACCTGTGCAAGCACAATGGCCGCTATTTCGTCTACATCCCGGCCGCGCCGGACGGCAGCAACTGGTCGATCTACGCCATCTGGGCCGACAACATCGCCGGCCCCTGGAGCGATCCGGTCGACCTGAAGATCGAGGGCTGCATCGACCCCGGGCATATCGTGGGCGAGGATGGCAAGCGCTATCTGTTCGTCAACGGCATCCGCAAGATCCGCCTGAGCGACGATGGCCTGTCCACCGACGGCAAGGTCGAGCACGCCTACAGCCCGTGGCGCTATCCGGAAGACTGGGTGGTCGAGAACTTCGCGCCGGAAGGACCGAAACTGCTGCGCCGCGGCGAGTGGTTCTATCTGGTGACGGCGGTGGGCGGCACTTCCGGCCCGCCCACCGGCCATATGGTGATCGCGGCGCGCTCGCGCTCGATCCACGGCCCGTGGGAACATTGCCCGCACAACCCGCTGGTGCGCACGCAAAGCGCCGCCGAGCCATGGTGGTCGCGCGGCCACGCGACCCTGGTCGAAGGGCCGGGCGGCGACTGGTGGCTGGTCTATCACGGCTACGAAAACGGTTACCGCACCCTGGGCCGGCAAACCCTGCTCGAACCGGTCGAATGGACCTCCGA
Source organism: uncultured Oxalobacteraceae bacterium (assembly GCA_946479705.1). Next base: position 591 of record CAMLHI010000395.1, on the reverse strand, counting down.
CGGCTGGTTCCGCGCGGTCGGCGGCGACCTCTCCAAGCCCATGGCCAAACCCAAGGGCGGCAAGGCCGGTCCGGCAGGTTTCGCGCTGTCGGACGATTTCAAGGCCAACCGGTTCGGCGTGCAGTGGTCCTTCCACGACCCGGCGCCCAAGGAAATGGCGCGCGTGCGCTACGACAACGCCAGCCTGCTGCTCAATGCCAAGGGCCGCTCGCCGGCCGACAGCGCGCCGCTCACCTGCCCGGTGGGCGACCGTGCCTACGAGGTCGAGGTGACGCTGGAAGTGAGCGGCAACGCCGAAGCCGGCCTGCTGCTGTTCTACAACCACAAGGCCTTCGTGGGCCTGGGCTTCGACAAGGCCAACATCAAGACCTTTGCCTCGTCCGAGGAACAGGGCTGGATGCGGCGCGAATCGGGCAGCGCGCGGCTGCGCATGCGCATGCGCAATATCGACAATGTGGTGACCTACTGGACCTCGCGCAACGACGGCGCCAGCTGGGACTTGCATGGCTTGCGCATGGAAGTGTCGGGCATGCACCAGAACGTGTTCGGCGGCTTCCTCAGCCTGAAAGTGGGCATCTACTGCGCCGGCGA
>CAMLHI010000394.1 GCA_946479705.1 uncultured Oxalobacteraceae bacterium | reverse complement strand
CGACTTCGGGCACATTGATCGTGACGACCGGCAAGCCGCCGTTCAGGCCGGCGGGCAGCACGGTTCCCTTGCTGGCGAAAAAGAAGGACGGCGACATCGGATCGCTGCGCATGTCGCAGCTATGCGACTGGCCCAGCTGTTTGCCGGATGCGGCGGCGAGGGCGCCGCCCAGGGTGACCTTGTACTGGTGGCCGGGCTTGACGAAGGGGAACACGATGACGTGGGGATTGTCGGTGACGATCCAGCCGCCGCTGACGATGGTGGACTTGACGGCAGCATCCTGGGCGGCGGGCTGTTCTTCGTTTTCCTCGCCTTTTTTCTCGCCCAGGTCGGCGACCTGGATGAGCTTCTCGAGTGGCTGGTCGGCCTTGACGACATCGGAAAACACCACGGCCAGGGCCGGCTTGTCGTCATGCAGGCGCGGCTGGCAATTATTAACGACAAACTCGGCGTTCACATTGGCCAGCACGCCGCTGCCGCCGGCCTTCTGCTCCGCCGGCCGCTTGGACCACCACAGCCCGGCACCACCGGCGGCCACTGCCGCGGCCATGGCAGCGATCACCGCTGTTTGTTTCGTGAACTTTATCATAATTTTCCCTCGGAGCAATTGGCAATAATGTAACCGAGGATGGGCATGGCGCGTAAGGGTTTTTTTGCCGCCTTGCGGGCTGTGGGAAGGAACGGTCGAGAAGCAGCTGCGCGTTCGCCGTTCCGGTATGGCCAGCGCCGGGGCGGCTGCCGAATAAAATTCGCCAAGCCGGGGTCAGTGCCGGTCAGTGCTCCCATTGTTACATGAGCTCGCTACGCTTGCCGCAGCCGATTCTTCTAGCAGAAATGTAGGTAGGCGGACTGATGTAACAATGGGAGCACTGACCCCGGGGGTGGGTGGTGCCGAATATTATTTGGAATAGGTGAGGGCGACGGAACTGCCTGCGCTGGTGGCGGGTGTCGCGTTAACGTAAAAAATGCGCGCCGACCGGTTTGGTCAAGCGCGCAAAGAGAAGAACCGATGCTTGCTGTTGGGTTAGAAGCCGCCGTTGGCGCCCGGCATGCCGCCGCCGCCCTTGCCGCCGCCTCCCCGGTGACGGCCACCGCCAGCGCCCTGTTCGCGCCCTCCCGCCGGGGCGCCGTGCCCGGCCGGGGCGATGTCGATCCGGTCCAGCTGCGATGTCAGAAGTTCGATGACCTGGGCGCGCTGCTTGTCGTCGAGCGCGTCGTTGACGGTGAGCCAGAGTTCGCGCAATTGCTTGTCTTCGGCGGCGCTGGTCGTTTCTTCGGCATCGATGCCGCCCGTCAGGTCGCGCAGGTCGGGCGTGCCGGCAGTCAGGCGGCTTTTCAGCTCAGCCTGTAATTTTTCGCGGCGCGACTGGCGCGTGCGCAGGATGCCCCATGCCTTGGCGGTCATCTGCTGCCACAAGGTCTGCTGGTTGGGCGTCAGGTCGAGCGCCTTCTTGATGCTGTCCGCTCCCATCATGAGTTGTTCGGCGCGCAAATCCATGACCTTGACCGCGAAGGCAGGTAGCGGCATCAAGGCCGTGGTCAGGAGTATCGAGGCAAGGGTTGTGGCAATTCGTATTTTCATTGTCGGCAAGGGCGGGTGGTGTTGAAAGAATGATAGCCTTCCGCGCTTCCCGATCACAGCGGATTTACTTCGCTTTACGTATGTTGCTGGCTTGTATCTTGGCACCGGGGGCTTGCGCTGAAGCGGTCGTGACCCGGCGCCGCTGCGTCCTTACATATTTTGTGGCCGGCGAGTGCAATCCGGAAGGCTACTCAATGGACCTTGCCGCCGGGCGCGCCGTTGCGCAGCGGCGGCCGCATGCGCGAGCGCCGGTCTCCCATCATGACGCGCAAGTCGTGCACGCGAATGCCGGTGACTTCGTGGATGCGAATGATCAGCCCGGCACAGACGCTGCGCTTGCGATGGCGGATCTTGCTCAGCAGGGGCGGCGTGACGTCGAGCATGCGGCACAGCGATGCATCCGTGGTTAGCCGGAAACGGTAGCGCAGATGGTCCAGCATGTGGGCAGGGTCGAAGCTGCCGTGGGGAATGACGATGGGTGTGGACATGATCCTCCTCGCGGAATGAAGGGTGATGGTTGGTCTGTGCCAGTTGGACAGCGGGCGCTTCCAATGGTTGCGTTGACGGCTGCGGAAATCGCGCGTGCTTGGGGTGGCGCAAAAGTGTGCGCTTTCGATGCGACGCTCAGTGAGTCCGCTCACGTGAACTGAACAGGTAGTAGGCCGCCCCCGCCGCCAGCGCGGCCAGCGCGGCTTTGCGCACCAGTCCGGCACGCTTGTGCCGCCATTCGGCCTTGATACCCATTTCGCCCAGCACATTCGACACCTTGCCGCGCAGTAGATCCTCGCCGATGCGTCCGCTACGCGGCGCGCGCTCGTGCGGGCCGTGGGACACATGCAGTTCTTCCTGCTTGAAGCGGTGCTGGGTGTCGGTGAGCGGGGCGCCGATGCCGCCGCTGCCGGTATTGGTCGTTTCCATCGATGTTCTCCTTCATTGGCCATTGCCAGCATGTATTCCCCTACGGTCGCCTGGTGGTCGGCCTCGTCCTGATGAAGAAGGTACGGCAGATAGACCGCGCAAGTCGATACTCGCACGGAAAGGAGTGCGCAATTTCGCGCGTTTTCCTTCTGCTGGGAAAACACATAAACAAGATAAATAGTTTGCAAAAAAAACGTTCCATCGGGGTGAGAAAAGCTCCTACAAGGACTTGCTCAAGAGTCTGATGCTGGCGTCGCTGTGGCTGGCTACCATGGCCCATACCAGTCATCGCCGGGGCGAAGGCTGAGGCAGCCTGACGGCTAGGGGTGCGCCAGCCCCATGCCGAAAAAGTTGCACCGCATAATTCAACGATTGTGAAATTTAGCAAAATGCTACGATTCCCCTCTATTGGCTTTCGATAGAACTGTGTCCAACACGCGAAATAGAAAACTTTCCAATGAACAGGCCTTCTCCGACCCCATTCATTCCGCATTGCCTGGGGGCATGTGGGGCGCGTACCGACCGGAGAATTTCACAATTGGCGGCCCGCATGGCCAGCGCTGACGCTATCTTTCGCTGGCGCCCGGGGGGCGGGCGCTGGCCCGGCGTCGGTGGCGCCTGCGTGGCCCCGTGCCAAGCCTGTGCCAGGCCGGGAAGGGCGCGGCCATCGGCCATGCCGTCACCAGCGCCTGCAACGATATTCGCAACAATACGCGCGGGGCTTGATGGCCGTCTGCCGATTCCCGCGCCCAAACAGCCAGGAGGAGGGCTTTCATGAATGACTTCGAGTATCCGCGGCCGCAGCTGGAGCGCGACAATTGGACCTCGCTCAACGGCCAGTGGGATTTCGCCTTCGACGACGGTCTGCACCACAAGCTGCCCACCGATCCGATCGCCTGGACCCATCGGATCACCGTGC
>CAMLHI010000393.1 GCA_946479705.1 uncultured Oxalobacteraceae bacterium | reverse complement strand
GGGTCGAGCGCCTGCGGCATCTGCTTCATGCCCGGCAGCTTGCCCACGTCCGCGTGCTTCTGGAAGAACAGCTCGCCGCCGACGCCAGCCGGCGCGCGCACCAGCGAGACCGGTCGCCCCTTCAGGTGCACCATCATCAGCTCGCCCACCAGCGCGTAGTAGCGCACCATTTCCAGCTTGGTGGCGCCGCTGGCCGGGTCGATCACGCGTTCGCCGTGCGTCACCTTCAGCGATGCCGGCAGTTTGCCCTCGGGGGCGACAGGGTCGGTATTGGCGTGCACGGCTTCCTCCACATGATGAGCGACCTCGCGGCCGATGGCCTTGGCCGGTTTGTCTTCGCGCAGGCCCTGGAACACCGCGTGGCGCACCGAGCCGGTATTGGTCCACTCGGCGAAACTGACCTCTGCGATCAGCCTGGGCTTGACCCAGTGGTGCTTGCGCCCTGCCACCGCCTTGGGCGGGAACGGGCTGTCGTCGGTGGCCAGGGCGTCGAGCCGCTTCTTCAGATCGCGCAGGGAGACTTCGTTGAAGCCGCTGCCGACATTGCCGGCGTACTGCAGCACCTTGTCGTCGTCGTAGGTGCCGAGCAGCAGTGAGCCGATGCCGGTGCGCGAACCCTGCGGGTCGGTGTAGCCGCCGATGACGAACTCCTGGCGCTTGCCGCATTTGAGCTTGATCCACTCGGGCGAACGGCGCGTCACATAACGCGAGTCGCGCCGTTTGCCGATCACGCCTTCCAGGCCCAGTTTGCAGGCCGCTGCCACCAGTTCATCGGGATCGGTGCCGAATTCGGCGGAGAAGCGCACGCTTTCCGGCGGCGCCTTGGCCAGCGCCTTTTCGAGCAGCGCGCGCCGTTCGGTCAGCGCCACGTCGCGCAGGTCGTAGCCGTTCAGATAGGGGCAGTCGAAGATGAAGTACACGATGGCGCTCGTGTCGGAGCCGTCGAAGGCTTGCTGCAGCAGGCCGAAATTGGGCCGGCCGTTTTCATCGTGGACGACGATCTCGCCGTCGTACCAGCCATCGGGCAGCTTCATTTTCACCAGCGCCGCGTGCAGCCTTGCCAGCTTGTGGGTCCAGTCGTGGCCATTGCGGGTGAAGAGTTTGACCTCCTTGCCGTCCACCCGCGCCAGCAGGCGGTAGCCGTCGAACTTGACCTCGAACAGCCAGTCCGCTGGGGTGGCGGGCGGCTTGTCCACCAGGGTCGCCAGTTCGGGCGAGAGCGACGCGGGCAGCGTCGCCTTGACGGCGCCTTCCGGCATGCCGGCCTTGCCGCGCCTGGGCTGCTTCGCCGGCTTGGCATCGTCGGGCATCGGCAGCGCCTTGACGCTGTCGGGCATTTCATCGACCACCGAGAACTCGTCGGCCGGCCGCGCATAGTCATCCTTCTCCTTGATGAGCAGCCAGGGTTCCTGCTTTTCGCCCTTGCCTTTCATCCGCACCAGCACCCACTTGCCGCGCATTTTGTGGCCGTGCATTTCGAATTTCAGGTTGCCGCTCGCGTAGCCCTTGCGCGGATCGTCGAGCGGCTCCCAGGTGCCCTTGTCCCAGATGATCACCTTGCCCGCGCCGTACTGCTTCTCGGGGATGGTGCCCTCGAAGTCGGAATAGGAAATCGGATGGTCTTCCACGTGCACGGCCATGCGCTTGTCGTGGGTATCGTAGCTGGGCCCTTTCGGCACGGCCCAGCTCTTCATGGTGCCGTCGAGTTCGAGGCGGAAATCGTAGTGCAGGCGGCTGGCCCAGTGCTTCTGGATCACGAAGGTCAGCGCATCCTTGCCCGGCAAGCCGCCTTCGGCCGGCTCGGAAGTGATGTGGAAGTTGCGCTTGGCTTTATAGACCTTGAGGGCGTCGGGCATGGCGGTCACCTGGACTTGGATGTGGCGAGTCTAGGTCCGCCGCCCGCTTGCCGACTGTTCGCTGGCTAACCGTGGCGCGATTGTAAGCAAGTGTAAATGCGTCAACGGGCGATGGGGCGACCCCGTTTATGTCCATGTAACAACCCTAAACCCGCTTCACCATATACCTAAATAGAGGAAACACATCATGAGTAAAATCGTCGCCACCCTGATCGCCGGTCTGTTCGCTACTTCGGTATTCGCCCAGGCTCCTGCCGCGCCGGCAACGCCAGCAACCCCTGCCGCGCCTGCCGCCAAGGTAGCGAAGGCCGATGCGAAGGTCGCCAAGGCTGAAGCGAAAGAAACCAAGGAAGTGGCCAAAGCCGATGCCAAGCTGGAAAAGAAAGGTGCTGAGGCCCACGAAGACATGACCAAGGCCAACGCCGACGCGACCAAGACCAAAGCCAAGGCCCACAAAAAAGCCGCCAAGGCAAAAGCTGAAGCCACCGCCGAGAAGAAAATCGACGCTGCCGAAGCCAAGAAAGACGCTGCAGTCAAATAAGTTTTTCGATCCGCCGCGGTCCCCGTGACCGCGTCATGATCGTCAACGCGCGGCCGCCCCCTGCCGCTTGTGATGCCGTCCAGTTCACGCTGGACGGCATTTTTTTCGTTCCCGCCAGAATGCTGGCTTAGTACGCGCCGCGTACGCGCTGGCGACGAAACTGCCACGGCGGTATTGCATCGCCCTCGTGCCACAGCCCGCGCCGCGCCGCCCGCGCCTGCGCTTCGATGAAGGGCAGCATGCGGTCCTTGTTATATTGCGGGTACACCCAGGCCATGCCGCGCTCGACCTGCGCGCGGTTGACATCGACCCCGTCGCACGACACCAGCGCAACCAGCCTGCCATAGCGGTCGGTGCTCTGCACCTTGAGCTCCGCATCCCTGCCGAAGCACAGCGCGGCCAGCGATTGCTTGGACTGGGCGCCGAAGGGCTGGCGCTTTTCGGGCGCGTCGATATTGCCCAGCCTGACCTTCAGAGATTCGCGCCCGTGCAGGACCTTGATCGTATCGCCATCGGTCACGCCGATCACCCGGTCGGCCCAGGCATTCGAAGCCATCATCCACAACACCAGCCAAACCGCACTTCGCATTCTCATCGTCGCCATTTGAAAAGGCCGCATCTTACTGCATCGCCGGCGCGGACGCGCTGGCAAAACCTCTCCCGCGTCGCGTAGAGCTGGTAAGATCGGCGGCGGCAGCGGAATCTTCCGGATCGTAGGGGGGGCCGCCAGCGTCCACATGACGAAGGGATTCGCGATGAACACCGAACGCATGGCGCAGCTCCTGTTAGGCGGCCTGCTGGGCGCCGCCGCTTGCGGCAATAGCTGGGCTCAAAAGGCGGAAGGCCTGGCCGGCACCCCGCAAATGGGCTGGAACAGCTGGAACAAATTTGCCTGCGATATCGACGAGCGCCTGATCCGCGAGACCGCCGACGCCATGGTCAAGCTGGGCATGAAGGACGCCGGCTACCAGTACCTGAACATCGACGATTGCTGGCACGGCCAGCGCGACGCCGACGGCAACATCC
>CAMLHI010000392.1 GCA_946479705.1 uncultured Oxalobacteraceae bacterium | reverse complement strand
GTGTTCGGCCTGGCCGCCTCGATGATCGTGGCCTGGTTCTCGCGCCAGCGCGAATTCCGCGCCGACGCCGGCTCGGCCAAGCTGCTCGGTTCGCCCGTGCCGATGCAGCACGCGCTGGCCCGCCTGGGCGGCCTGGAGCCCGGCGCGCTGCCGCAGTCGATGGCCGCGTCCGGCATTTCCGGCCACGGCAGCGGCTGGGGCGCGCTGTTCGCCACCCACCCGCCGATGGAACAGCGCATCGCGGCCCTGTCGAATCCGGCCCGTTAAATGAGCCAGTTCTTCCAGATCCATCCCGACAACCCGCAGGTGCGCCTGCTGCGCCAGGCCGCCCAGATCATCCACGGCGGCGGCGTGGTGGCGCTGCCGACCGATTCCTGCTACGCCCTGGTCTGCCACCTGGACGACAAAGGCGCGGTCGAGCGCATGCGGCGCATCCGCGGCATCGATGAAAAGCACCACCTGACCCTGCTGTGCCGCGACCTGTCCGACATTGCCGAGTACGCGCGCGTGGACAACCGCCAGTTCCGCGCGCTCAAGGCGGCCACGCCGGGGCCGTTCACGGTGATCCTGGAAGCGACCAAGTCGGTGCCGCGGCGCCTGTCCCACCCGTCGCGCAAGACCATCGGCCTGCGCGTGCCCGAGAACGCCATTGCCCAGGGCTTGCTGGCCGAACTGGGCCAGCCCCTGATCGGTACCACCCTGATCCTCGACGACGAGCTGCTCAACGATGCCGACACCATCCGCGAGCGCATCGAGCGCCAGGTCGAGCTCATCATCGACGGCGGCGCCTGCTCGATGGAGCCGACCACCGTGATCGACCTGAGCGGGGCCGAACCGCAACTGCTGCGCCAGGGCCGCGGCGACCCGGCCGCCTTCGGCCTCTGAGACCCGCACACCCTCCCTCCCACCGACCCGCCCGGCGCCGAGCAGGTGCCGCGCCTCTGATAGAATCTGAGCTATGGATGAAATTTTACGGACGATCGTCGTCTATGCGCTGCCCGTCATATTCGCGATCACCTTGCACGAGGCGGCGCACGCCTATGCCGCCAAATACTTCGGCGATTCGACGGCCTATCTCGCGGGGCGCATGAGCGTCGACCCGTTCCGCCACATCGATCCCTTCGGCACCATCCTCATGCCCCTGCTGCTGTACTGGATGAGCAGCGGCATGTTTGTGTTCGGCTACGCCAAGCCGGTGCCGATCGAGTTCGGCAACCTGCGCAACCCCAAGAAGCACATGGCCTGGGTGGCGCTGGCCGGCCCCATGGCCAATTTCGTCATGGGCTTCGCCTGGCTGGTGCTGGGCACGGTTGCGCTGGCGCTGACCGGGCCGGAAGGCTTCGTGCATGAAGTGGCGGTGGCCGGCATCCGCACCAATCTGCTGATGTTTGCCTTCAACCTCGTGCCGATTCCCCCGCTCGACGGCGGGCGCGTGCTCACCAGCATGCTGCCGAACCGGCTCGCCTACAAGTTTTCGCGCATCGAGCCCTATGGCATGATGATCGTGCTTGTGCTGATTTTTACCCGCATGCTGAATCTCTACGTAGGGCCATTGATGCACGCGGCCCAATGGGCGATCGGCATGATGGCGTACCCATTGACTTATCTTTTGAGCTGAACATGTACCCAGATCGTGTTGTTTCCGGCATGCGCCCCACGGGCACCATGCACCTTGGCCACTACCATGGCGCCCTCAAGAACTGGATCAAGATGCAGTCCGAGCGGCCCTGCCTGTTTTTCGTGGCCGACTGGCATGCCCTGACCACCCACTACGACGATCCGACCATCATCGAGCGCAGCACCTGGGACATGGTGATCGACTGGCTGGCCGCCGGGGTCGATCCGGCCCAGTCGACCATCTTCATCCAGTCGCGCGTGCCCGAGCATGCCGAGCTGCACCTGCTGCTGTCGATGGCCACGCCGCTGGGCTGGCTCGAACGGGTACCGACCTACAAGGACCAGATCGAGAACATCTCGCACAAGGACCTGATGACCTACGGCTTCCTCGGCTACCCGCTGCTGCAGGCGGCCGACGTGCTGATCTACCGCGCCACTGAAGTGCCGGTCGGCGAAGACCAGGTGCCGCACATCGAAATGATGCGCGAGATCGCGCGCCGCTTCAATCACATGTACGGCAAGGAACCCGGCTTCGAAGAAAAAGCCATGGAAGCGGTGAAAAAGCTGGGCAGCAAGCGCGCCAAGCTCTACCTGGAACTGCGTACCGAGTTCCAGCAGAACGGCAAGGACGATGCCCTGCTGCAGGCCCAGGCCATGCTCAACGATGCGCAAAGCCTGTCGATGGGCGACCGCGAGCGCCTGTTCGGCTACCTGGAAGGCAGCCGTAAGCTGATCCTGGTCGAGCCGCAAGCCAAGCTGACCGAGGATTCGCGCCTGCCCGGCCTGGACGGGCGCAAGATGAGCAAGAGCTACGGCAACGCCATCACCTTGCGCGAAGACCGCGACTCGGTGACCAAGAAGATCCGCACCATGCCCACCGATCCGGCGCGCGTGCGCCGCACCGATGCGGGCGACCCGCTCAAATGCCCGGTGTGGCAGCTGCACAAGGTGTATTCCGACGCCGCCACGCGCGAATGGGTCATGCAGGGCTGCACCAGCGCCGGCATCGGCTGCATCGAATGCAAGCAGCCGGTGATCGATGGCGTGATCCGCGAACAGGAACCGATGCGCGAGCGCGCCCAGCAGTACCTGGACGACCCCTCGCTGGTGCGCGCCATCGTCGCCGACGGCTGCGACACGGCCCGCAAGCTGGCGCAGGAAACCATGCGCGACGTGCGCGAAGCGATGGGCCTGTCGTACACCTGATGGACGCCGCCTCGGACTGGGTGCGGCGCTGGGCGCCGCTGGCGCCGTCGGGCGAAGTGCTCGACCTGGCCTGCGGCAAGGGGCGCCACGCGCGCTTGTTCGCCGCGCTCGGCCACCCGGTGCTGGCGCTCGACCGCGACCCGGCCGCCCTGGCCGCCAGCGCGGGGCAGGGCATCACCCCCTTCGGTTTCGACCTGGAAGAACCAGCCCTGGAGTGGCCGTTCGCACCCGCGCGCTTTGCCGCCATCGTGGTCACCAACTACCTGCACCGCCCGTTGATGGGGCGCCTGCTGGACAGCCTGGCTCCCGACGGCCTGCTGATCTACGAAACCTTCGCCAGGGGCAACGAGTCCTACGGCAAACCGTCCAATCCCGCCTTCCTGCTCGAGCCGGGCGAACTGCTGGCCTACGCGGCCCATGCCGGCTTGCGTCCGATCGCCTACGAAGACGGCTTGTGCGCCCAGCCCAAGCCGGCCATGCGCCAGCGCCTGTGCGCCTGCGGCCCGGCGTTCGACGCCAGCGCGGCGCGTCTTGACGGGGCAGGCCAGCGCGAAACTGGACAAGAATGAACCATTCCGGCGGCCTATCCGCTACAATCAGGCTTTTA
>CAMLHI010000391.1 GCA_946479705.1 uncultured Oxalobacteraceae bacterium | reverse complement strand
GACGAGGACAGCTGCACGCCGCCGGCCGCGTGACGCCAGGCACCCACCAGCGCGGGCAGACAGGCAATCGCCCGCACCGACATGCCGCCGCCGCGCACGCGCTGCACGCCGTAGTTGGTGCGGATCGCCACCGGCTCGCCGCGCCGCGCGGCCTGGCCGTACTCACGCGCCAGGCCCACCACTTCCCCGGCCGTGATGCCGCAGGTTTGCGCGGTGCGCTCGGGGGTCCATTCCAGCGCGCGCGCTTTCAATTGCTCGAAGCCGAGCGTGTACTGGGCGATGTAGTCGTCGTCGAGCAGGTCTTCGGTGATCAGCACGTGCATCATGCCCAGCGCCAGCGCGGCATCGGTGCCGGGCAGCAGGGCGATGTGCTGGTGGCACTTCTCGGCCGTGAGAGATCGGTAGGGATCGATGGCGATCAGGCGGGCGCCGTGGCGCTTGGCTTCCTGCGCGCGGGTCCAGAAGTGCAGGTTGGAGGCGATCGGATTGCCGCCCCAGATCAGGATCAGCTTGGCATTCTGGAACTGCTCCAGGTCGGTGCCGATGCCCGCGCCGATGGTGTAGCGGTAGGCGGTGATGCCGGCTTCGGCGCAGATGGTGCGGTCCAGCAGGGACGCGCCCAGCTTGTGGAAAAAGCGCGCCGACATCGACTCGCCCTGCACCTGGCCCATGGTGCCGGCGTAGCTGTAGGGGACGATGGCTTGCGGATCGCGCGCGGCGATGCCCTGCAGGCGGGCGGCGATCTCGTCGAGCGCGTCGTCCCAGCCGATGCGCTCGAACTTGCCCTCGCCCTTCTTGCCGACGCGGCGCATGGGATGCAGCAGGCGCTCGCTGTGGTAGGTGCGCTCGGTGTAGCGCGCGACCTTGGTGCACAGCACGCCGGCGGTAGTGGGGTGGTCGGGGTCGCCCTTCACTTGTGTCGCAACGCCGTTTTCGACTGTGATCAACAGTGCGCAGGTGTCCGGACAGTCGTGCGGGCAGGTCGCCCGGACTTGGGTGGAACTCATGGGTGCAGGTCCAAAAATAGTGGCCGAAGCCAATACTTTATACGAATCCGGCCGCCCCGACGCGCTCAATCTGCCGTGCTGGCCCGCTTGTGTTGGGCGGGCTACAATAGCCCATTCAATGCCTTGGCATTCATGCATCGGAGACCGAGATGAACCTTGTCGAACCCATCATTGCTTTCCAGTCCGAGCTGCAACAGATCCGCCGCGACCTGCATGCGCATCCGGAACTTTGTTACGAGGAACAGCGCACCGCCGACGTGGTCGCGGCCAAGCTGACCGCATGGGGCATCCCGATGGTGCGCGGTCTGGGCGTGACGGGTGTGGTTGGTATTTTGCAAAACGGCACGTCCAAACGCGCCATCGGCCTGCGCGCCGACATGGATGCCCTGCCCATGCAGGAAATCAACCGTTTCGACCATGCCTCGCGCCATCCGGGCAAGATGCATGCGTGCGGACACGACGGCCACACCGCCATGCTGCTGGGCGCGGCCCGTTATTTGTCGACCCACCGCGATTTCGACGGCACCGTGTACCTGATCTTCCAGCCGGCCGAGGAAGGCGGCGGCGGCGCAAAACGCATGATCGACGATGGCCTGTTCGAGCAATGCCCGATGGATGCGGTGTACGGCATGCACAACTGGCCGGGCATGCCGATGGGCAGCTTCGGCGTGGTGGCCGGGCCGATGATGGCATCGAGTAACGAGTTTCATGTGGTGGTCAAGGGCAAGGGCGCCCACGCGGCCCAGCCGCACCGCGGCATCGACCCGGTGATGGTGGCGGTGCAGATCGCCCAGGCCTGGCAAACGATTATTTCGCGCGAAAAGAATCCGCTCGATACGGCGGTGCTGTCGATTACCCAGATTCACGCGGGCAGCGCCACCAATGTGATTCCCGACGATGCCAGCCTGATCGGCACGGTGCGCACCTTTACCACCGGCGTGCTGGACCTGATCGAGCGGCGCATGGAGGAGCTGGCACGGCATACCGCCGCGGCCTTCAATGCCGAAGTCGAATTTACCTTTAAGCGCAACTATCCGCCGCTGGTCAATCACGCCAGGGAAACCGCCATCGCCATCGAAGCCATGCGCGCGGTGGCCGGGCCGGACCGGGTCGACGCGAACACCGAGCCGACCATGGGCGCGGAAGATTTCGCCTACCTGCTGCAGGCCAAGCCGGGCTGCTATGTATTTATCGGCAATGGCGAGGGCGACCATCGCAGCGCCGGCCATGGCCTGGGTCCTTGCCAGCTGCACAACGGCAGCTATGATTTCAACGATGAGCTGCTGCCGATCGGCGCGAGCTACTGGGTGCGGCTGGCCGAGACGAGCCTGGCGCCGTGACGCCTCCGGGGGCAATCGATCCGGCCGAGGTCGAGTTCAGCGCCATCCGCGCGCAGGGGCCGGGCGGGCAGAACGTCAACAAGGTCTCGTGCGCGGTGCATGCGCGCTTCGATATCGCCGCTTCCTCGCTGCCGGCCTACGTCAAGGAACGCCTGCTGGCCCTGCGCGACAGCCGTATCACCGACCAGGGCGTGCTGGTGCTGAAGGCCCAGCAATCGCGCAGCCTGGAACAGAACAAGGAAGACGCGCTGCGGCGCCTGCAGGAACTGGTCGACAAGGCGGCCGAGGTGCAACTGGTGCGCCGCCCTACCCGACCCACGCGCGGCTCGCAGCGCCGCCGCCTCGACGAAAAGACCCGCAGCGGCCAGGTCAAGGCGCTGCGCGGCAAGGTCAGCGAGTAGCCTGCGCCGGTGTTTACACGCGCAATTGAACCTTCGAACGCGGGAATTATCCAAGATGAGTACAATGGCCAGAAGCTTGGTTGTCCATTAGCTCATTTTCAGAGAGACTTATGCTGTCGCGAAGAACTCCAACTTTATCCACTTTCCTTCTCGCCGCGGCGGCCTTATCCAGCCTGTCCGCGCTACAGTGCGCCGCAGCCCCCATCGATTCCGCCTCCCTTGAAACAGGCAGCGGCCCCAGCGTGCGCATGCTGCGCCTGGGGGTGCAATCGGGCTGGGAGGGGCGGCGCTGGTTCGAAGGCAACGGGCGCCATCTGGCGGGCTACTGGGACCTGACGCTGGCGCGCTCGCGCGGCACTGCGTTCCACGATGTGGCGGGAGCACGCCAGTTCATCACCGATATCGGCCTCACCCCGGTGCTGCGCTACGCCGCCGACGACGGGCGCGGATGGTATGCGGAAGGCGGCATTGGCGTGCACCTGCTCTCGCATGTGTACAACAACGGCGGCAAGCAGTTGTCGACCGCCTTCCAGTTCGGCGACCATCTCGGCGCCGGCTACGTGTTCGCCAATGGCTGGGACCTGGGCCTCAAGCTCCAGCACTTCTCCAATGCCGGCATCAAGGAGCCCAACAGCGGCGTGAACTACGTGCTGGTCAAGCTCGCGATGCCGTTCTAACTTTAG
>CAMLHI010000390.1 GCA_946479705.1 uncultured Oxalobacteraceae bacterium | reverse complement strand
GTTGACTTTTCCGTCCTCGGCGGCCGGTTCCGGCGCGCGCTCTTGTGCTCCGCTGTTGTGGCTGGCAGCCAGGGCGGCTGTCAGCGCAAGAACAGCATTCGAGATCGTGCGTTTTTTCTTGTCCCTCATTGATGCCTCATTGTTTTTCTGCTTTTTTGAAAAGCGACGTGCACTGTTCACGAGCGTGCCCGTCGGCCTGCCAGGCATAAGGAAGAAATTTCGGCTTCCGCAAAATGTTTAATATATATAACACTTATGAAACATTAGAAATTGCGCCATGGCGCACGCATCGTACGCCAAAAATGTACGTACAGGCAATGTTTTGGGAGGTTTCCGTGGCGAAACTACGACAGACGCCGCCATTGACAAGCCCGGCGGCGGCAAAATGGAGGGGCGTCGGGGGAGAGGACGCGGACGGGCTAGGACTTGGCTGCGGCGGCGACGTCAGGCACACCGAAAATCTGCCGGTAGGCCGCGTACAGCGCGCACTGCAGCAGCAGTACGAACAGCAGCCCGATCCATACCACCAGCACGCGCCAGGCATTGCCGATGCCGAGGACGGCGCTGGCCACCATCGCGATGGCGAAGAACAGGCCGAACCAGCTCAGCAACAAGGTGGCGAAGGCGCGCTTGGCGCCCAGCACCGCAAACACGCTGTAGAAGGTGGCCTTGAATGGCGTCATCTTTTGCCAGTGCGTCAGCGGCGCGGCAAAGCTGAGCAGGATCAGCGCCAGGCTTTGCAGCGCGGAAATACCGAGCATGGCCAGGATGTCGGACCCGGCAATGACGGGCGGACGGGCCGGGTCGATCGGGCCGGCCACCTGCTGCAGGAAACCCGGGTTGACCATGCTGCGCGTCAGCAGGGTCAGGACCACCGAGATCGCCAGATAGACCAGGCCCAGCTTGCACAGCGCCAGCACGCCCGGCATGCGGAAGCCGGTGCCCAGCACGCCCAGTCCGGCGCGCTTGCCATGGTCGATCTCGGCGCAGGCTTGCAGCACGGCCATGCTGAACGAGGGAATCAGCACCATGGTCAGCATCGGGCCGGCGATCGGCACGGCGCTCAGCACCAGGCTGGCCAGCAGATTGGCAAACAGCAGGATGGTCAGGCTGCCCGGCTGGGTACGGAACAGGCCGAAGCCCGCCTTGAACCAGTGCCAGCCGGTGCGTGCGGGAAGGCTCATCAGGACAGCCGCGGCGCGGCCAGCGCGATGCGCTCGCGCAGGATGCGTTCGAAATGGGTGGGATCGTGCGGCGTCAGCATTTCAGCTTCGCGCGGTTGATGGAAATCGTACAGGCGCGACAGCCAGAAGCGCAGCGCGGCGGCGCGCAGCATCGGCTGCCAGGCGGCTTGCTCGTCGGCGGAGAACGGGCGCACGGCGTGATAGGCGTCGAGCAGGGCGCGCACGCGCGCCTCGTCGAGCTTGCCGCTGTCGAGGTCGATGCACCAGTCGTTGACGGTGACGGCCACGTCGAACAGCCAGCTGTCGCAGCCGGCGAAGTAAAAGTCGAAGAAGCCGGTCAGGCGTTCGCCGTCGAACATCACGTTGTTGCGGAACAGGTCGGCATGCACCGGTCCCTGGGTCAGGCGGGCGTAGGTGTCGCTGGCGGCAAAGGCGTTCTGGAAGGCCAGTTCGGCGTGCAGCAAATCGGCTTCGGCGC
Source organism: uncultured Oxalobacteraceae bacterium (assembly GCA_946479705.1). The sequence continues at coordinate 1,775 of CAMLHI010000390.1, read as the reverse complement.
AGTCCAGGTAGGGCAGCACTTGCGGCGCGGTGGCGTTCCACCAGGGCAGGCCGCGCAGATTGGGCTGCCGCAGCGGATAGTCGCGCGCGGCCAAGTGCATGCGGGCCAGCATCGCGCCCACGGCGGCGCAATGCACCGGCCGCGGGTCCATCTGCGAACTGCCTTCGAGCTTGCTGACGATGGAAGCGGGCTTGCCGTGCAGCGCCACCACCAGCTCGCCGTGCGCATTGGCCACCGGCGCCGGCACCAGCACGCCGCGCTCGGCCAGGTGGCGCATCAGGTTCAGGTAAAACGGCAGTTGCTCGAAGCTGAGGTTCTCGAAGATCGTCAGCACGTACTCGCCGCGCTCGGTCGTCAGGAAGAAATTGGTGTTTTCGATGCCGGAAGCGATGCCCTTGATCGCTGTGGCTTTGCCTAGTGGGAACTGCTTGAGCCAGGGAGTGAGGTCGTCCAGGCTAACTGCGGTAAAAACTGCCATGTGAAAACAAAAATGAAAAAAAGGAGTCGGTCGCGGCGCACGGGCCGCGAGGTGAGGATGGCAACTTACTTGGTGGGTTTGGGCGGCGGGGGCGCCGGCGCCTCGGCTTTCGGCACGCTTTCCGGATCGGTGTTTTTCTTTTTGTTCAGGTCGAATTCGAGCACGGTCCATTGCGGCGCGCGCAGGGCGTTGCTGACGGCGTCGCCCGGCTGGCCATTGCCGGCCGGCGTGTTGGGCTTCATCGTGTAAACATTCTTGCCGTTCTTGACCTTCGCTTCGGTCACGCGGCCGCCTTCCTTCTTTTCGGTGATCTTGCGCTCGCTCGATTTCGGCGGAATCACGGTAATCGGGGTATCGCTGCCGTTTTCGATCACTTCCAGCTTGGGCGGCGCCTGGCTGGGGGCCGGCTGTTGCGCCAACGCCCAACCCGCGTGGGCCAGCAGGCAGAGGGGGAAGAGCTTCCAGTTGGGTGTGATGCGCAGCATGATCGTCGCCTTCATTTTGTTTGGTCCATTGTAACAAAGCCGGGCCTTTCCCGTGGAAATACGACACGCCCGTAGCGTCGCTTTGTCTGAGATAATCCCGCCTGCACCGCGGCCTGTCTGTTCGCCCTCCCTCATTCGCTCTCAATTGGCACTATGCAAAATACTCTGCTGTTAGTCGACGGTTCCAGCTATCTCTACCGCGCATTCCACGCCTTGCCCGACCTGCGCAGCCCGGACGGCCATCCCACCGGCGCCATGCACGGCATGGTCAATATGCTGCGGCGCCTGCGGCTCGATTTCCCGGCGGCTTATATTGCTTGCGTATTCGATGCCTCGGGCAAGACTTTCCGCGACGATCTGTATCCCGAGTACAAGGCCACGCGCGCCTCGATGCCGGACGACTTGCGCGTGCAGATCGAGCCCATCCACGAGGCGGTGCGCCACATGGGCTGGCCGATCTTGATGGTCGATGGGGTCGAGGCGGACGACGTGATCGGCACCCTGTCGGTCGAGGCCAGCAAGCTGGGCATGCATACCGTGGTGTCGACCGGCGACAAGGACCTGGCCCAGCTGGTCAACGACAAGGTCATGCTGATCAACACCATGACCAACGAGAAGCTCGATGAAGCCGGCGTGCTGGCCAAGTTCGGCGTGCCGCCCAATCGCATCATCGATTACCTGACCCTGATCGGCGACACGGTCGACAATATTCCCGGCGTGAGCAAATGCGGTCCCAAGACGGCGCTCAAATGGCTGACCCAGCACGACAGCCTGGAAGGCGTGATGCAGAACGCGGCCAGCATCACCGGCGC
>CAMLHI010000389.1 GCA_946479705.1 uncultured Oxalobacteraceae bacterium | reverse complement strand
GGCATGGGCGTGGCCTGGGTGTCGCTGATCGCCGCCGAGATGATCTCCGGGCAGTTCGGCATCGGCTACTTCACCTGGGAAGCCTATTCGCTGATCTCGTACGCCGAGATCGCGCTGGGCATGATCACCATTGGCGTGCTGGGACTCCTGTGCAGCGGCGCCATCGGCCTGTGCGCCAAGGCCAGCATGCCCTGGATGCACGTCAACGCGGGAGGGCCTGCCAAATGACCAGCCACCGTGGCCATATCGAAGTGCGCGACCTGAGCATCAGCTTCGAGGCGCGCGGCAGCGTCATCGACGCCGTGCGCAAGGTGTCGATCGACGTGCAGCCGGGCGAATTCGTCTCGCTGATCGGCCCGTCCGGCTGCGGCAAGTCGACCCTGATGAACGCCGTGGCGGGTTTCACCATGCCCGACAGCGGCAGCCTCACCGTCGATGGCAAGGCCGTTACCGGCCCCGGCTCGGACCGCGGCGTGGTGTTCCAGCAGTACTCGCTGTTCCCCTGGATGACCGTGCGCAAGAACGTCGAGTTCGGGCTGAAGATGCAGGGCATGCCGGCCTGCCAGCGCGAGACCCAGGCGCGTACTCTGCTCGGGCTGGCCGGGCTGCTGGCGTTCGAGAACCACTATCCCTCGCAGCTGTCGGGCGGGATGAAGCAGCGCGTAGGCATCGTACGCGCGCTGGCCACCAGCCCGCAGGTGCTGCTGATGGACGAACCGTTCGGCGCGCTGGACGCGCAAACGCGCTCGGTGATGCAGGAGATCCTGACCAATATGTGGCAGCGCCTGCGCCTGTCGGTGCTGTTCATCACCCACGACATCGAGGAAGCCATCTTCCTGTCCGACCGCATCTACGTGATGACCGCGCGGCCCGGACGCATCAAGGCCGAACTGAAGGTCGACCTGCCGCGCCCGCGCAAGCCGGAGATGATGGAGACCCCGGCTTTTGCGGCCATGGAGCGCCAGATCCGCGCGCTGATCCGCGAGGAGAGCCTGGCTGCGATGGGCGCCGAACTGCACGATGGCGGACTGCTTGGCCTGTCCACCGAAGTCGGACCGGAAGGAGTCAGCCATGTCCTGTGAAGAGTGGCCCAGCGCCGTGACCTTCCACGCGCTGGCCGGCGCGCTCGAACTGGTGTGGGACACGCATCCCACCGTGCTGACCGGCGCGAGCCTGCGCTCGGCCTGCCGCTGCAGCATCTGCGAAAGCGCGCGCCGGCGCGGCCGCCCTCCCGGGCCGTGCGACGGTGTGCTGCTGACCCATATCGAGATCCTCGGCAGCGCCGGCCTGCACTGCCAGTTCTCGGACGGGCATGAGCGCGGCATCTATCCCTGGCCCTATCTGCGGGCTTTGACCATCGATGAAAGGAATGTTCCATGAGCGGCTTTTATGAAGCGACCGTGCTGTCGGTGCACCACTGGACCGACCGCCTGTTTTCGTTCACCACCACGCGCGACGCGAGCTTCCGCTACCAGAGTGGCCAGTTCGCCATGATCGGGCTGGAAGTCGACGGCCGCCCGCTGATGCGCGCCTACAGCATGGTCAGCCCGCACTACGACGACACGCTCGAGTTCTTGAGCATCAAGGTGCCGGACGGCCCGCTCACCTCGCGCCTGCAGCACGTCCAGCCGGGCGACGCCATCCTGATCGGCCGCAAGGCTTCGGGCACCCTGCTCACGCAGAACCTCCTGCCCGGTCGGCGCCTTTACCTGCTCGGCACCGGCACGGGGCTGGCGCCGTTCATGAGCATCGTCCAGGATCCGGAAGTGTACGAGCGCTTCGACAAGGTGATCCTGGTGCACGGCTGCCGCGAGGTGCGCGAACTGGCCTACCAGGACCGTCTGTCGAAGGACCTGCACGAGCACGAATACCTGGGCGAGCTGGTGGCCGAACAGCTGGCCTACTTCCCCACCGTGACGCGCGAACCCTTCGTCAACCAGGGCCGCATTCCGGAGCTGCTCGAGAGCGAAGCCTTCTTCGCCCAGCTGGGCGTGCCGAAGCCGGATCTGGAAACCGACCGCTTCATGCTGTGCGGTAGCCCGGCCATGCTGAAGGACACCGTGCGCGTGCTGGAAGAAGCCGGCTTCACCGAGGGGAATATGAGCCATCCGGGTCACTACGTGATCGAACGCGCCTTCGTCGACAAATAATCGCATGAGCGCCCGCACCTTTATCGCAGAAGGCCTGGTGCCATGGCATCCGGTGTCGATCCGGCGCAGCTGGCCAGGACTTGCGCTGGCCGCCGTGATCGCGCTGGCCGCGACTTTTGTGTCGACCGCGTACGGCGGCCCGCAGCTGCTGTATGCCCTGTTCTTCGGGCTGGCCTTCCACTGGCTGTGGGACGATCCGGCCTGCCGGCCCGGCGTCCAGTTCTGCAGCCAGACCTTGCTGCGCAGCGGAATCGCGCTGATGGGCGTGCGCGTGACCTGGGAGCAGGTGGCCTCGCTCGGCGCCGGCACCCTGGCAATGGTGCTGGTGGCGGTGGCCAGTACGCTGCTGTTTGGCGCGCTTGCCGCGCACCTGCTCGGGCGGCCGCGCTGCCAGGGCCTGCTGTCCGGCGGCGCGGTGGCCATTTGCGGCGCCTCGGCGGCCATGGCGATATCGGCCGTGCTCCCGCAGAACAAGGAAAATGAGCAGTTCACCCTGCTGACGGTGGTGGGCGTGACGACCCTGTCGACCATCGCCATGGTGCTCTATCCGCTGCTGGTGCACTACTTCGCGCTCGATTCCACGGCGGCCGGCATCTTCATCGGCGCCACCATCCACGACGTGGCGCAGGCGGTCGGCGCGGGCTATCTGGTGTCGCCGCACACCGGCGACGTGGCGGTGGTGGTCAAGCTGACGCGGGTGGCCTGTCTGGTGCCGGTGCTGGTGGCGGTGGCCTCGCTCTATCGGCGCCGTGGCGGCATCGGCGGTGCGCCTGCCCTGCCCCTGTTCCTGGGCGGCTTCGCCCTGCTGATGATGGCCAACAGTGCGCACTTGATTCCGGCGGTGCTGGCGCAGACGCTGGGAAACGCGTCGCGCGCCTTCCTGGTGATGTCGATTGCCGCGCTGGGGATCAAGACCTCGTTCCAGGCGCTGGCTTCGCTCGGCTTCAAGCCGGTGCTGATGCTCGTGAGCGAGACCGTGTGGATCGCGGCGCTGGTGATGATCGCGCTGCACTTCAGGTAGGTGCTTGCGCGTCCAGAGCCACGCCTTTCTATTGATCGAGAAAATCCGCCATCACGGCAGATGCCCGGCGCAGCCGCCGCGACAGCAGGCGCGCCAGGTTGGCCATCAAGTGATATGCCAGCATGGGACGTTCCAGGGCCATCTTGTTCAAGCTGGAACTGGTGAGTATCAGCATTTCGCAGTCGGTCTCGGCCACGCAGGTGGCCGAGCGGGGTTCGTGGTCGAGCACCGCCATCTCGCCGACGATGCGCCCCTTCATCTCGCTGGACA
>CAMLHI010000388.1 GCA_946479705.1 uncultured Oxalobacteraceae bacterium | reverse complement strand
CCCGCGCTATCGGCCGACCGCGCCGGCGATGCCCGCTTCGGCCCGGGCGACAATTTCAGTACCTTGCAGCTGGACGCGCACCAGCCCTGCCCCGCCTACGTGCCGGGCTGGAGCATGCCGCGCGCCGACCTGCTTACTGGTTCTCAGGCGCCGGCGCGCTAGGGTCCAGCGGCGGCAGGGTGCGCACCGGGTCGGGCGGCGGCAAGGTGCGTGCCGGATCGACCGTTTCCAGGTCGGGCGGCGGACGCCGGCGCGACTCCTGCACAGCCCGTTCGTGCTCGCGCTGGCTGGCCTCGGTCTCGACGGCCGGTTCGTCGATGACGATCACGTCGCCATCGGTGCGTGCCGGCTCGGGCGGTGGCGGCGGCGCCGGCGGCGCGCCGTCTTCTTCGATGCCGCCGCTTTCCTCCATCACCTCTTCCGGCTCATGCTCGGGGCGCGCCACCGGCGCCGGCACGCCGCCCGGGAACAGCGCGGCCACGTCGACCTTGCCGCTGGCCACGGCCGCCTTGAAGAAGTCGCCCACCACCAGGATGGCGTTGTGGCCGCCCTGCCCCCAGTAGCTGCTGCGCATGGCGACGCGGTTGTCGTTGAAGCCGACCCAGGCGCCCGCCACCAGGTTCGGGTGCATCATGATGAACCAGCCGTCGGCATTGTTCTGGGTGGTGCCGGTCTTGCCGGCCACATCGCCGGTGATGCCGAAGCGGTAGCGGATGGCGGTGCCGGTCCCTTTGTTGATGACGCCGCGCATCATGTCGATCAGGGTGGCGGCCGATTCCGGCGACATGGCGCGCTCGCCCGCATCCGCGCCGAATTCGGCGATGGTCTTGCCGAAGCGGTCGCTGATGCGCTTGACGAAGATCGGCTTGCGGTACTGGCCTTGCGAGGCGATGGTGGCATAGGAACTGACCATTTCCAGCAAGGTCACCGGGCTGGTGCCCAGCGCCAGCGACGGGACCGAGGCCAGCTTGCTGTCGCGAATGCCCAGGTCGCGCGCCAGCTTGATGATGCTGGGCAGGCCCACGTCCTGCATCACCTGGGCCGTGATGGTGTTCTTGGAATACACCAGGCCGTCGCGCATGGTCATGTCGGCGCCGGTGGTGCCGCTCATGTCGGTCGGACGCCAGACCTTGCCGTCGCCGGCCTTGATGCTCAATACCGCGTCGCGGTAGACCTTGGTCGGGGACAAGCCTTTTTCCAGTGCGGCGCCATAGACGATGGGCTTGAAGGTCGAGCCGGGCTGGCGCGCGGCCTGGGCCACATGGTCGAACTGTTCCTTCTGGAAGTCGCGGCTGCCGACCCAGGCTTTCACCTCGGCGGTGAGCGGATCGATGGCCACGAAGCCCGCTTCCAGACGGGTCTTGGCGCGCCGCAGCTGGGCCATGAATTCCTTGTCCGTGCGCAGCCGCTTGAGCGCGGCTTCCGGACTGTCGCCATCGTCGAGCGCCTTCTTGTAGTCCGGCGTGTCGCGGATGAAGGCATTGACCAGCTCCGGCTTGGACTTCCAGAAATACTCGAAGGGCGTGACGGCGTTGTGCATGCCGGCATACATCCCGGTGTTGGTCGAACTGCCGCTATCGGCCTGGGCCCATTCGACGTCGGCCACCATCTGCAGGGCCTCGGCCTGCTGCTCGACCGCTTTCATGGCGGCCTGCTGCAGGTTCGAATCGAGCGTGGTCTGCACCATCAGGCCGTCGAGCTGCAGGTTGTAATCGTTCTCGTCGGCCCACTGGATCAGCCACTTGCGCACGAAGGCGGTGAAATGGGTCTCGCTGGCATTGCGCTCGGCGCGGCGGGCAAAGTGCAGGCGCAGCGGACGCTTGCTGAGCTGGGCGAATTTCTTGTCGTCGATCACGCCGTGCTTGAGCATCTGCCCGAGCACCACGTTGCGCCGTTCGCGCGAGCGCTGCGGGTTCACCACGGGATTGTAGTAATTGGTGCCCTTGAGCATGCCCACCAGGGTGGCCGCTTCATTCATGTCGAGCTGGGCGGCGGACTTGTCGAAGTAGGTGCGCGCCGCCATTTCGATGCCGAAGCTGTTGTACAGGAAGGGCACCGTGTTCAGATAGGCTTCGAGGATTTCCGGCTTGCTGTAGGTCGCTTCGATCTTGAGCGCGGTGATCATTTCCTTGAGCTTGCGGTTGAGATTGCGCGAACGCCCTATCTCCTCGGGAAACATATTGCGCGCCAGCTGCTGGGTAATGGTCGAGCCGCCCTGCGCATCGCCCTTCAGGCTGTAGGCGATGGCCGCGACCGAGCGCCGGAAGTCGATGCCGTGGTGGTCGTAGAAGCGGTGATCCTCGGTGGCGATCAGGGCCGCCACCACATGGGGTGAAATATCCTTGAGCTTGACGCGTTCCTGCAAGCCCTGGTCGAGCGTGGCCAGCAGCTTGCCGTCGGCCGACAGCACGGTGGTGGCCTTGGCCGCGCGTGCCTGCTTGAGGTCGCTGATTCCCGGCGTCAGCGGAATGAGCAGCATCACATACGCCAGCAGCAGGCCCAGCAGCGCTGCCAGGCCCCACAGTCCGACCAGAATCACCCGCTGCAGCGGCGGCTGCGCCATCAGATAAGCCCCGGCGCGCTTGCCGCCAGCCTGCGCACGGCGTGCGGCGGCCGTGGCGATGCGACCGCCCTGCTCGCGCCAGCGCGCGCCCCTGCTTCGATTTTCTTCCACTATTCCGGTCCTCGATGGCTTGTTGTGAGCGCGAGTATAACGGAGCGCCGCAAACGCTCAGTTGCTTGGCGCACCGAGGCGCGCGAACGGCGCAAAGGTGGCAAATTCCTACGCCGGCTGTGCGGGTGCGCCTACTTTTTGCGTATTTGAGTTCGCCTACCATGATGGTTCCGCTGCCAGGCAGCGACTTTCCAATGAGAACGAAGGGAGAAATCATGCGCACCTCATCGACCACGAGCAAGAGCAAATCCAAGGCGGGCATGCCGACCGAAGGCGTCGACGCGATCACCCTGCTGACCGAGGACCATGACAACGTCAAGGCCATGTTCGAGCAGTACGAAGGCTTGGGCGAGCGTGCCAATGCCACGAAGAAAAAGCTGGCCACCCAGATCTGCCAGGAACTGACCAAGCACACCGCCATCGAGGAAGAGATTTTCTACCCCGCCGTGCGCGCGGCCACCAAGGACGAGGACATGATGGATGAAGCCGTGGTCGAGCACGCCTCGGCCAAGGACCTGATCGCCCAGATCCTCGAGATGGACGCCACCGAAGACTTGTTCGATGCCAAGGTCAAGGTGCTGCAGGAAATGATCGAGCACCACGTCGAGGAAGAAGAAAACGAGATGTTCAAGAAAGCGCGCGGCGCCAAGCTCGATCTTGAGGAACTGGGCCAGCAGATGGCCGAGCGCAAGAACGAGATCGCGCTGTAAGGTCTTGCCGCAGCGCCGCTAGCGGAACTTGCGTTCGTGCTTGCGGCGCGCCGCCGCATTCTGG
>CAMLHI010000387.1 GCA_946479705.1 uncultured Oxalobacteraceae bacterium | reverse complement strand
GCCACTTCTTCCGGCTTGCCCAGGCGGGCCATCGGAATTTGCGGGATGATCTTGGTGTCCAGTACTTCGCTCGGAATCTCCATCACCATCTTGGTGCCGATGTAGCCCGGCGAGATGGTGTTGACGGTCACGCCCTTGCGCGCCACTTCCAGCGCCAGCGCCTTGGTGAAGCCGTGCATGCCAGCCTTGGCGGCCGAGTAGTTGGTCTGGCCGAAGGCGCCCTTCTGGCCGTTGACCGAGGAGATGTTGATGATGCGGCCCCAGCCGCGCTCGACCATGCCGTCGCACACCGGCTTGGTCATGTTAAAGACGGAATCCAGGTTGGTGCCCATGACGGCGTCCCAGTTCGGCTTGTCCATCTTCTTGAAGGTCATGTCGCGGGTGATGCCGGCGTTGTTGACCAGCACGTCGACCGGGCCGACTTCGGCCGTGATCTTGGCCACGCAGGCCTGGGCCGAATCGTAGTCGGCCACGTCGCACTCATAGGCCTTGAAGCTGTAACCCTGTTCCTTGGTGGCGGCCAGCCAGTTGTCGACTTTCTTGTTGCCGGGCGAGTAGGTCGCCACGACCGTGTATCCGAGCGCGGCCAGCTTGAAGCAGATCGCTTCGCCCAGACCACCCATGCCGCCAGTTACCAATGCTACTCGTGCCATTTTTATTCTCCTTGTAATTATAGATTGATGCGCCGCCGCAATCAGTCGCGCTCGACCGCCAGGGCCACGCCCATGCCGCCGCCGATGCACAGGCTGGCCAGCCCGCGCTTGGCGTCGCGCCGGATCATTTCGTGCAGCAGGGTCACCAGCACGCGCGCGCCCGATGCGCCGATCGGGTGGCCGAGGGCGATCGCGCCGCCATTGACGTTGATCTTGCTGGTGTCCCAGCCCATTTCCTTGTTGACCGCGATCGCCTGCGCGGCGAAGGCTTCGTTAATTTCCATCAGATCGACGTCTTCATGCTTCCAGCCCGCCTTTTTCAGGCACAGCTGGCTGGCCGACACCGGGCCCATGCCCATGATGGTCGGGTCCAGCCCGGCCGAGGAGTAAGCCTTGATGCGGGCCAGCGGTTTCAAGCCCAGTTCCTTGGCCTTGGAGGCCGACATCATGATGACGGCAGCGGCGCCGTCGTTCAGGCCGGAAGCATTGCCGGCGGTGACGCTGCCGGCCTTGTCGAAGGCCGGACGCAGGCTGGCCAGCGCTTCCAGGGTGCTGCCGTGCTTTGGATACTCGTCGGTGTCGAACAGGACCGAGCCTTTTTTCGAGACGATTTCCAGCGGGATGATTTCATCCTTGAACTTGCCGGCCTTCTGGGCCGCTTCGGCCTTGAGCTGCGACTGCAGGGCGAATTCGTCCTGCTCGGCGCGCGAGATGTCGAATTTCTTGGCGACGTTCTCGGCGGTGACGCCCATGTGGTACTGGTTGTACACATCCCACAGGCCGTCCACGATCATGGTGTCGGTCAGCTTGGCGTCGCCCATGCGGAAACCGTCGCGCGAGCCGTTGAGCACGTGCGGCGAAGCGCTCATGTTTTCCTGGCCGCCGGCGATGATGATGTCGGCATCGCCGCATTTGATGGCCTGGGCGGCCAGGTGGGTGGCCTTCAGGCCGCTGCCGCAGACCTTGCCGACCGTGAAGGCCGGGACCATGTTCGGCAGGCCAGCCTTGATGACGGCCTGGCGCGCGGGATTCTGGCCGGCGCCGGCGGTGAGCACCTGGCCCAGGATGACTTCGTTGACGGAAGCCGGGTCGAGACCAATCTTGGCCAGCAGGTTCTTGATGACGTGGGCGCCAAGTTCGGCAGCGGGGATCTTCGCGAGGCTACCTCCAAATTTTCCGACTGCGGTACGGCCAGCGGCCACGATGACGACGTCTTCCATGTGAATCTCCGAGTATCTGACGGCAAGCGCCAGGGGGTTGCAAGTGAGCGGCCAGCGGCAGTGATTGGACATCCCCGCCGCGGGCCGCCATTCCAGGGTCGGCCCCGGCAGTGGCGGCGGCGCCTGTCGGCGGCGCCCACTGTTGGGTCCAATCTTGTTGGGTCGAGTGCATGGGTGCTAATTGGCGGTGTCCTTGTATTAGACACCCATTTGCGCGGCAAAGTCGCCCATAATAGTTCCCATTTCTCGCTGTGTTTTGATCGAAATCAATCTTATCAGCATATACAAGGAATACAACTTGCGCCAACGCAATAGCGTGCGCACTTTATTTGGTGCTTAACTCAATAAAGTGATGCCGTCGAGGGTGCGTGCGCACTGTTCGCGGATCACCGCAACGAAGTCGCCAACGTAGGCTTTTGCTGCCAACGCCGGGCTAACGGAGACGAACAGGTCGCTCCACAGGCCGCCGGGGCCAACCGGCTTCGACAGTACGTAATCGTAATCGACATAGTTTTTAATGGCCCAGTTCGGCAAAGCGGCGAGGCCGCGCCGGCTAGCGACCAGTTGCAAAATTGCCACGGTCAATTCGGCGGTGCGCCGCTCGAAATCGATTTCAGCCGGTTGCAGCACTTCGCGGATCAAATCGATGCGGTTTTCCGGCACCGGATAGGTAATCAAAGTCTCACCCTTGAAATCGGCGGCCTCCAAGCGCCGTTGGCCAGCCAGGCGGTGCTTGAGCGCCATGACCACCAGGATTTCAAAACGGAACAGCGGGAACACGCGGTAGGGGTCGCCGCAGGCCGAGCCGATCACCAGGTCGGCCTCGCCCTTCTTGAGCAGTTCGACCGGCTCGCTGTGAAAGCCGGAGACCAGATCGATCTCGACATCCGGCCAGCGCTGGCGGAAGGCATCCATCACCGGCATGAGCCAGTCGAAGCAGGTATGGCATTCGAGCGCCACGCGCAGCTGGCCGCGGTCGCCCTGGGACAGGCGGGTGATGTCGCGCTCGGCCTGTTCGACGCTGGGCAACACGCTGTCGGCCAGCGCCAGCAGGCGGCTGCCCACGGCGGTAAAGGCGATCGGCAGCGACTTGCGCTCGAACAGCGGGCCGCCGTAGCGCTCTTCCATCAGGCGTACCTGGTGCGACAGGGCCGACTGGGTCAGGTTGAGCAGCTGGGCGGCGCGCACCAGGCTGCCCGACGAGCGCAGCGCGGCCAGGGTACGCAGGTGGCGAAGTTCAAGCATAAGTATGAATTATTTTCATCTGAATGCGTAAAAAGTTTCGTTTTGATTATACGCGAAGGTGCCGCACACTTTACGCACATTTGATGACTTCCTGATGACCATGACCATGAGCACAATCCTCACCCATACCCTCGGCTTTCCCCGCATCGGCGCGCGCCGCGAACTGAAACTGGCCCTGGAAGCCTACTGGCGCGGCGAGTCCGACGCCGCGGCCCTGGCCGCCACCGCCGCGACCCTGCGCGCGCGCCACTGGGCGCTGCAGCGCGCGGCCGGCCTGGGCCTCGTCACCGTGGGCGACTTCGCCCTGTACGACCAGATGGCCAACCATATCCAGCT
>CAMLHI010000386.1 GCA_946479705.1 uncultured Oxalobacteraceae bacterium | reverse complement strand
CGCCCGGCGTGGCCACCCCCACCGAAGCCTTCGTGGCGCTGGACGCCGGCGCCCACGCCCTGAAGATATTCCCCGCCGAAATGGTCGGCGCGGCCGGCCTGAAGGCCGCCAAGACCGTACTCCCGCCCGGCACTCCCCTGTGGCCGGTGGGCGGCATCACGCCCGAATCGATCGCCCCCTGGGTGGCGGCCGGCGCCACCGGCTTCGGCCTGGGCAGCCAGCTGTTCGCGCCCGGCGTGACGGTCGAGCAGCTGAGCGAACGTGCCCAGCGCTACGTGGCTGCCTGGCGCGCCAGCCGCTAAGGCAAGTGCTCAGCGCCGAGTTCGGCGGCTGAGGCAGCAAATTCGCACTTTTGCAACAGTGCGCCATGTTACAAAACTTACAAGTTAAACTACGGCTTCGGGCGTTCAATTTTCGCTGGAGGATAAGGTGGTGACCTGGATCTATGACGAAGTGGGGAGCGCAGCGGCGATCCTCGATGAGTTCTGCCTGAGGAGCCTGGACGGCGTGCCGCAGGCATGGGTGTTTGGCGTCAGCGCGTTTTCCATCAAGGGCGAGCACATCGGCTGGTTCGAGCATGGCGTGCTGTTCGATGTCGACAACAACCGGCTCGGTTTCGTGCAGGGCGCGCTGGGCATGGGCGGCAAGAGTCCGCCGTTGCAGCCGGCCCCGCCGGTACCGGGTTTCCCCAAGCGCCCCTGCGTACCCACGTTGCGCGCGCGCCTGGCCCGTCCGCACGGCGGCAACTGCTGGTGTGCCTTCCCGCTGGCCGAGTATCTGGAGCAGGGTGAGTTGCTGGGGTTGCGCGCGGCCGGGCTGGCGCCGCGCAGCGCTCCGGCTCGACCGCCCAGCGTGGACATTTCACACTGAGCTTGAATCTCTTCACAAACCGACGTGTGCGCGCGTGTGCATGCTTGGGTGAATGTCAAGATCCCGGCGATTGCCTTGACCGGCTATGGCCACAAGTCCGACCAGCAAAGTACGGTGCTGGCGGGCTTGGGCCACTATGGCGTCAAGCCGGCCAACGCCACCGAATCGATTGCCATGCTGGCCCAGCTGAAGCCCTTGGGCGAGCGGGTGCGCGCCCGAGCAAAGTGTCCGGGAAAGGCTATCCGGTGTGCTAGAATCCTGCCGCTGCCCGGATGGTGAAACTGGTAGACACCCGAGACTTAAAATCTCGTGCTCGCAAGGGCGTGCCGGTTCGATTCCGGCTCCGGGCACCATGGCCATGGCAAACGTTGACCCAGTTTGCCGAAAAACCCCTAAGAGATCACATGCTTAGGGATTATTTTTGCGTCCGGAAGACCTAGCAGAAGCCTGCGCGCCCGCTGCCGGGAAGTGGATGGGGATGCGGCGCAGGCCCAAGCCCAAGCCTGAGACCGGCAAGCCTGCGCTACTTGTTTCGCACTGCCGGCGCGTGGCCTGCAACAGGGGCGCTCGGCGTGACGCTATCTTTAATTATTGGCAATAGCTGGGCAATAAAGACCGCGCTCACCACCCAGATGATGATCTTTGCGTGCCCTTCGGCCATCGCGGCCTTCAACTCGGCGAGATCGCTTTTCGTGGCACAAGTCTGCTTGATCACCGCCACATCGATCTTGATGGCGGTGATTTCGGCTTCAAGCTTTGCGACACGGGCTTCCATCGCCTGATAATCCGGCGGGCTACCGTCGTTGTCAAGCGGCGTTCCTATTTTCATACGGAGCCTTGGAAGGCGTATTTTGAGCGAACGAGGCCGTGCCCAGTGAGACACCGGCCCCCACCGGAAGTTCCCGCCAGCCGAACCGCGCCAATCTTGCCCGCGCTGACCCAATCGGCTACACTCCGGCGCCTCCCTGCGAACTTAGCGATCTCATGAATATTGTCATCAACGAAGAACTGCGCTCCTTCATCGACCCGCTGACCGCCAACGAACACGCCGCCCTGGAGCGCAGTCTGCTGGCCGAAGGCTGCCGCGACGCGCTGGTGCTGTGGGGCGATATCCTCATCGATGGCCACAATCGCTACGCCATTTGTCAGCAGCACAATATTCCCTTCAAGACGGTCCAGAACAGTAACTTCAATAGCATCGACGACGTGATGCTGTGGGTGATCGACAACCACCTGGCGCGCCGCAGCGTGTCCGATTTCCAGCGCGGCGTGCTGGCCTTGCGCAAGAAGGACATCGTCTCGACCCGGGTGGCCCAGCGCGCCGACAGCGAGGCACCGGCCGAAGCCGCCGCCGCTCCCGAGCCGTCGCCATGGAATACCCGCGAAGACGTGGCCAAGGCCGCGCGCGTTTCCAGCAACACCATCAGCCAGATCGAGCGCATCCAGAAAGCCGCCACGCCCGAGCTGGTCGAGGCGGTCCGTTCCGGCACCATTTCGATCAACGCCGCCGCCAACGTCGCTTCGCTGCCGCAGGAATTGCAGCTTGCCGCCGTGGCCGGCGGGCGCAAGGAATTGCAGGCCGCCGCGCGCCATGTGCGCGAGCAGAAGGCCGCCAGCCGCCCGCCCAGGGAACCGAAGGAGGACGCCGAACCCATGGACGAGCTGGCAAGCCTGCGCGCGCGCGTGGCCGAACTGAGCGCCGAAAACGCACAGCTCAAGCAACAACTCGCCGCGCTGGGCGGGTAAAGCGGGCAGGGCGCTTGTATAATCGACCGCTTCATTTCAGCACAATATGAAGCACGGGATCGGCGTTGGCAAAACTCTATTTCAGGTATTCGGCGATGAACGCCGGTAAGTCGACCGCACTGCTGCAGGTCGCCCACAATTACGAAGAGCAGGGCCAGCAGGTCAAGCTGTACACGGCCGCCATCGACGACCGCTACGGCGTCGGCCAGGTCACTTCCCGCCTCGGCCCCAGCCGCAAGGTCGACATCTTCGACGCCGCCACCGACTTCCTGGCAGCCGTCCCCAGGGTCGCTTGCGTGCTGATCGACGAAGCGCAATTTCTCACCACCACGCAAGTGCAGCAGCTGCACCAGCTGGCCCAGGTAAACGGCGTGCCGGTGATCTGCTACGGTCTGCGCAGCGATTTTCGCGGCGAACCCTTCCCCGGCTCGGCCTATCTGCTGGCCCTGGCCGACGACATCGAAGAACTGAAAAACATTTGCAGCTGCGGCAAGAAGGCCACCATGAACGTGCGCGTGGACGAACACGGCCGCCGCATCCGCGAAGGCGAGCAGGTCAGCATTGGCGGCAACGAGCGCTACCGCCAGGCCTGCGGCCGCTGCTTCTACGCCGGCTAAGCCGCGCGCCGATGACGCTGACCCACGCCTGCCGCACGCTAGCCCCCGGCTGGCTGTGCCAGCACGGCGACATCGTGCTGTATCTGGCGCCCATCGTCGCGCTGGCGCTGGTGCTGCGCCTGCTGGCCGGGCGCCACCCGGTGTTTTTCGTGTTCACCGTGGCCGGTACCGTCTGCCATGAGCTGGCGCACTTCTGCGCCGGCCTCGTCACCGGCGCGCAGCCGGGCGCGCTCA
>CAMLHI010000385.1 GCA_946479705.1 uncultured Oxalobacteraceae bacterium | reverse complement strand
TCGCAAGATCGACGGCTTCGGAATTTGGTTGCGGGGACAGGATTTGAACCTGTGACCTTCGGGTTATGAGCCCGACGAGCTGCCAGACTGCTCCACCCCGCGTCTGATGCAATCATTATACGGCGCTTCGCCTCTTTAGGCAATGTCAATGCAATGCATCCAGACGATAGTCGAATCAATATCGGTCCTCCGCGCCCAGGTGCGCCCCGCCGCAGTGCGGCACAGCCTATAGAATTGGGTGTAAAGTAAGCGACAACACCATTTTTCTGGCTCTCTATGAAATTCTGCTCCGAGTGCGCCCACCCTGTCGCCCTGTTGATTCCCGAAGGCGATAACCGGCCACGCTATGTCTGCGCGCAATGCGATGCAATTCATTACCAAAACCCCAAGCTGGTGGTCGGCTCCATTCCCGTGTGGGAACAAGATGGCGAGCTGAAAGTGCTGCTGTGCAAACGCGCGATTGAACCGCGCCACGGCTACTGGACCCTGCCGGCCGGCTTCATGGAAAACGCCGAGACCACCGCGGAAGCGGCGCTGCGCGAAACCGAAGAAGAAGCCGGCGCCAACATCGACATCGGCAATCTCTTCACTCTGCTCAACGTGGCCCAGGTGCACCAGGTCCACCTGTTCTACCTGGCCCGCCTGCGCGACCTGGCGTTCGCGCCCGGTGTCGAAAGCCTCGACGTGCGCCTGTTCGCCGAGCATGAAATTCCCTGGGACGAACTGGCCTTCCCCACCATTCGCACAACCCTGGAACTGTTCTTCGCCGATCGCGTCAAAATCAGGGAACAGGGCGGTGACTTCCGTTTCCACAGTCACGATATCGTGCGCCCGATGCGCATCGAAAGCGATCCCCACTAACCCATGATTCCCTGGCTCGAGTCCCACTCTCCGTTTCCTGACGTGTCCGAGGCGCTCACGATGGACGCGCCGGGACTGCTGGCCGCCGGCGCCGACCTGTCGCCGCAACGCCTGCTGGCCGCCTACCGGCGCGGCATCTTCCCCTGGTTTTCCGAGGGCCAGCCCATCCTGTGGTGGAGCACCGACCCGCGCATGGTGCTCATGACCGACAACTTCAAGCTCAGCGACAGCCTGCGCAAGACCCTGCGCAAGGTCGAACGCAGCATGGAACAAGGCGGAGCGTGGCAGGTGCGCTTCGACAGCGCCTTCGAGGCGGTCATGCGCGCCTGCGCCGCGCCGCGCAAGGATGGGCCCGGCACCTGGATCTCCGAGGACATCATCAACGGCTACACCGGCCTGTACGCGCTCGGTTACGCGCATTCCTCCGAGGTCTGGCTGGACGGCAAGCTGGTCGGCGGCGCCTACGGGGTGTGTATCGGCCGCATGTTCTACGGCGAATCGATGTTCGCCCGCGTCACCGATGCCTCCAAGATCGCCCTGGCCTACCTGGTGGGCTTTCTGCGCAGCCACGGCGTGGCCATGGTCGACTGCCAGCAGGAGACCTCGCACCTGGCCTCACTGGGCGCGGCCCCGATTACGCGCGCGGCTTTCCTGCGCCACCTCGGCCAGGCCATCGAACAGCCGCCGATTGCCGTCTGGGCACCCGGCGCCCCCTTGCGCACCCTGCGCTAGAAAGCCCGAACATTCGCTACAATGGATCACTGAAGCACCCGGATCGAAGAACCACGTCGCATTGAAAGTACATGCATGACGCACTTAAATGACCTGCCCTTCTCGACGCTGCAGTTCTACACGACGGCGCCCTACCCGTGCAGCTATCTGGATGCGCGCCAGGCCCGTTCGCAGGTGGCCACCCCGTCCCATCTCATCAACGCCGACGTGTATTCCGAGCTGGTCAAGAACGGCTTCCGGCGCAGCGGCATCTTCACCTACCGGCCCTACTGCGAAGGCTGCCGCGCCTGCATTCCGGTGCGCGTGCGCACGGCCGACTTCCTGCCCAGCCGCAACCAGCGGCGCGCCTGGAAACGCCATGAACACCTGGCCGCCTCGGTCGCCAACCTGAGTTTCTCCGACGAGCACTACGCGCTCTACCTGCGCTACCAGAC
Organism: uncultured Oxalobacteraceae bacterium; assembly: GCA_946479705.1. The sequence continues at coordinate 1,456 of CAMLHI010000385.1, read as the reverse complement.
CACCCGCCACCTGGGCGGCGGCATGGACCAGGATAGCCGCGACCAGTACGCCCAGTTCCTGCTGCAAAGCCGCGTCAACACCCGCCTGGTCGAGTTCCGCGAAGCGGACGGCACCCTGCGCATGGTTTCCATCATCGATGTGCTGTCCGATGGCCTGTCCTCGGTGTACACCTTCTTCGATCCCGATGTGCCCGGCGCTTCCTTCGGCACCTACAACGTCATGTGGCAGATCGCCCAGGCCGCCGAACTCGAACTGCCCTATGTCTACCTCGGCTACTGGATCGAGCAAAGCCCCAAGATGGCGTACAAGATCAATTTCCGCCCGCTGGAAGCGCGCATCGACGCCGTGTGGAGCGTTCTGGACAAATAGTTCTGCCGTGCGGCAATTGCCCGGCGCGGGTAAAATGGCGCCCACTGTCTTTACCCGAGCATCCCATGTCCCAAAAATTGCTGTACGCCCTAGGCCGCCCCCTGCTGTTCGCGCTCAATCCCGAAACCGCGCACAACCTGACCCTGCCGGCCCTGCGCGGCGCCGCCGCACTCGGTCTCACGGCCCTGTGCACCAAGCCGGCCGCCGACCCGCGCACCGTCATGGGCCTGCACTTTCCCAATCCGGTCGGACTGGCGGCCGGGCTGGACAAGGATGGCGCTTATATTGACGGCTTGGCGGCGCTCGGTTTCGGCTTCATCGAAGTGGGCACCGTGACCCCGCTGGCGCAGGCCGGCAATCCCAAGCCGCGCATTTTCCGCCTGCCTGCCAGGCAAGCCGTCATCAACCGCATGGGCTTTAACAATGGCGGCGTGGATGCTTTCGTCAAGAACGTGCAAGCCTCGCGCTTCTATCAGGAACAGCGCGGCGTGCTGGGGCTGAACATCGGCAAGAATGCCGTCACCCCGATCGAGAAGGCGGTCGACGATTACCTGATCTGCCTGGAAAAGGTGTACCCGTACGCCAGCTACGTCACGGTCAATATTTCCTCGCCCAATACCAAGAACCTGCGCCAGTTGCAGGGCGGCTCGGAACTCGACGCCCTGCTGTCGACCCTGAAGGCGGCGCAACTGCGCCTGGCCGACCAGCACAAGCGCTACGTGCCGCTGGCGCTCAAGATCGCCCCGGACATCGACGGCGACCAGATCAAGGAGATCGCCGCCGCCCTGCTGCGCCACCGGATCGATGGCGTGATCGCCACCAACACCACGCTCAACCACAACTCGGTCGACCGCTTGCGCCACGGCCATGAAACCGGGGGCGTGTCCGGCCACCCGGTGTTCGACTTGTCCAACATCGTTATCCGCGCCCTCAAGGCGGAGCTGGGCGACGCCATTCCCATCATCGGCGTGGGCGGCATCCTGTCCGGCCCGGACGCGGCCGAAAAAATGCGCGCCGGCGCCGCGCTGGTGCAGCTGTACAGCGGCCTGATCTATCGCGGCCCGGCCCTCATCAACGAGTGCGCCA
>CAMLHI010000384.1 GCA_946479705.1 uncultured Oxalobacteraceae bacterium | reverse complement strand
CTGTCGAGCGGCTGGGCCAGCAGCCAGTCGCCGTGGTCGTTCTCGCCCTGTTCGAGCGCATGGCAGGCGCCCACCAGCTGGCGCTCGGCCTCGCGCTCGGCGTTGAGATTGCGGCGCGCCTCGGTGCGCACCCCGGCCACGTCGGCGATCACGCATTCGGCGCCCGAGCCGGGCGCGTAGTAGGCGCCAGCGCCGGGCAGCGGGCGCACCAGGACCTGCATGCGCAGGCCGTGCTGGTAGGGCGTCAGGTGCACATGCAGGCGCGCGTCGGCGTCGACCTGCTCGATGTCGGCCGCGCTCGATCCAATGTCGGACTGCACGGTGACGATCGAGGAGATCGCGCTGATCGCCTTGAGCACGCGGGTTTCGGCTTCCAAAGGCACCACCAGGCCGCTGCCGACGATGGCGCCGATGCGGCGGTGTTCTTCCGTGATGCGCACCACGCGCAGGCGGTTGGCCGATTCGCGCGTGATGCACACGTCGTCGGTGGCAGCGTCCACCGGCGGGTTCATGCTGATGACGACCTTGCCGCCCTTGGCCTTGACCAGCAATTCCGGTTCGCCCGGCAGCAGTTCGACGCGGGTGCCGGGATCGTCCATCCAGAACAGCAGCGGATGGCCGACCAGGGCGGCCACGGCGAGGTCGGGATCGAGCTCGTAGCGGGTGCCGCCGCTGTAGTAGCGGTAGGGCTTGGCCAGCGCGACCACGTTCAGGTCCTGGGCGGTAAGAAAGTCCATCTCGGCGCCGTCCTCGGACAGGCGCTTCAAGGCCACCATGCGCCCGCGGCTCCAGCCGCCCTGGGCATCGCGCTTCTGCTCGCGCGCTTCCAGGTCCTGGATGCCGTAGTTGGGATCGTGCTTGAGCAGCCACACCAGGCGCGACTCGCGCACCACTTCGGTGTTCACCGGCGGCTGCAGATTGATCAGGGCGTTGAGCTGGCGCTCCCACGGTTCCTCGCGCTCGAACCATTCGGTCATGTCGGCGAAGCGGTGCTTCTGGCGAAGGGCAATGCCGCGCTGCTCGTGCGAGACCGCGCCCAGGCGCCCCAGCAGCGCCGCCAGCTGGGCCGACAGCAGGTCGAAGCCGGCGCTTTCGGACGCGTCCAGCATCTGTTCGAGCACATTGCGCTTGTCCTGCAGCTGGGGCAGCGCCAGCCAGTAGTGCATCAGGGCGCGGAACAGCACCGGCTGCAGCGCGCTTTCCCAGTTGCGCGAGGGGAGTACGTCGACGTCCACGGTGCCGCCGCGGATCTGGCGCAGCATGCTCAGTTGCTGGTAGACGGCGGTGTCGTGGTTCTGCACCGCGCGGGTGGTGATGTCGAGATAGGCTTCGAGCGCCTTGTGGTGTTTTGCATCGGGACTGCGCAGCATGGCGAGCGCGTACAGGTGCCCGCCGAAGCCGGGAAAGCTCATCTTGCGCTTGCCGGTTTCGCGTCGCAGGGTCTTGAGCGCCTTTTCGAAACCGTCGATGGCGCCCAGGTGGTCGTCGCGCAGCACCTGCACCACGCTGGCGTAGAACTGCGCCAGCGAACCATCCAGATCGGGCAGCAGGCGCAGGGCGTCGTCGAGGCGGCCGCACAGGATCAGGTGTTCGGTCATCACCGCCCGCAGCGACATGGAGGCCGCGCCGCGCGCCACGTGGCGTTCGGCGTGGGTACGCACCAGCGGAGCATGGGCCGGCTCGCGCTGGCTGTGCTCGACCAGCACGCTGAGCACTTCGTCGCGCAGCTCGGGGTGGATGCGCGCGAACAGGTCCGGCTCGAACGGCTGCCCGGCGATCTCCACCAGCGGATGCAGGTAGCCCGCTTCGTGGCAGTTCAGGCAGGCCGTCAGCAGCGGCCCGACCACCTGCGGCCCGCTGCCGCCGGCCAGCGCCATGCGCAGCAGCGCCACGCCCTGGCGGTAGCTGCGCAGCACCACCGCGCCTTCCCAGTTGACCCGCACCGGCATCAGCTCGTAGTAGGCCTGCGACAGCGCGTTGAACACGCCGCCGTGCAAGGCTTCGCGCAGGGCCGGCCAGCTGACGTCGGGATGGGCGCTGAAGCCGCGTCCGACATGTTCGCTGACCATGCCGCGCACGCGCAGGTGGGTCAGGTCGGCCGCCAGCTGGGCGTCGTCGTCGCGGATCCTGGCGCCCTTGAGCAGTTCGTGCAGGCGCTTGCGCCCGGTGGGCTCGCCCAGGATGGCCAGCGAGGCCACGATCAGTTTCTGGAACTGCCCGACCCCGTCGAACTGCGCACGCAAGCCTTCCAGTGACATTATGCGTCCGCCAGATTGTCGATCGCGACCGGGGCGTCGGGCCCTCCGCCGCGCAGGCCGAATACGCGCAGGTAGAAGTACAGCTCTGCCTCGAGCGTGCGCACGATGCTGTCCGCCTTGCGGAAGCCATGGCCCTCGCCTTCGAGCGTCATGTAGGCCACCGGCACGCCGGCCGCGCGCAGGGCTGCGACCATCACCTCGGACTGCTGCGGCGGCACCACCTTGTCGTCCAGGCCCTGGAAAAAGATCATCGGGCGGCGCAGCTGTTCGGCGTGGTTGCTGGGGGAGCGCAGCAGGTACAGCGCGTCGGCTTCGGCCTTGGGGGCGATCAGGTATTCGTTGTAGTGCGATTCGAACTTGTGCGAGTCCGCATCCAGCCCGGCCAGATCAGCCACGCCGTAGTAGCTGGCGCCGGCCTTGAACACATCGTGGAAGGTCAGCGCGCACAGGGTGGTGAGGCCGCCCGCGCTGCTGCCGCGGATGATCAGGCGTTCGGGATCGACCACGCCGCGCGTGGCCAGGTAGCGCGCGCCGGCCACGCAATCCTCGACGTCGATCACGCCCCATTGGCCCTTGAGGGCGTCGCGGTAGGCGCGCCCGAAGCCGCTGCTGCCGCCGTAGTTCACGTCGAGCACGGCGAAGCCGCGGCTGGTCCAGTACTGGGTGGCCAGCTTGAGCGTGCTGCTGGCCATGCCGGTCGGCCCGCCATGGCCGATCACGATCAAGGGCGGACGGCTGTCGGCGGCGGGCGCCACATCGGCATTGACCGGCGGGTAGTAGAAGGCGTATGCGATGCGGTTGCCGGTGGTGGGATAGCTGATCGACTCGGGCACCGACAGGTAGCCGGCGTCCGGCAAGTTTGCGATCGAGCGCGCCAGCACCGTGCGCGCGCCATCGTCCAGGGCGATGCGCGCGACTTCCAGCGCGATCGTCGGCGCGCCACCCAGCAGCACGACGCTATCGGCAGCCACGCGCAGTTCGCGGATCTCCTGGTAGGGACTGGCCACCGTGGCGAACTTGTCGCTGGCGGCGTCCATCAGCGCCAGCCGGTTCACGCCGTGTTCTATATAAGTGCAGACGATGTCGCCGTTCGGCCGGAAGCCGTACAGCGAGGTGCCGAAGCTCCAGTGCGGCACGCCGAATTCGGCGGCGCGCTCGGCCAGGTTGCGCTGCGCGCCGCTGGCCTCGACCCGGTACAGGTTCCACCAGCCGCTGCGGTCGGACACGAAATGCAG
>CAMLHI010000383.1 GCA_946479705.1 uncultured Oxalobacteraceae bacterium | reverse complement strand
GGGCTTCGGCCATGAACACCAGGCTGGCGCGGTTCTCGTTGCTGTAGATGAGCGGGGCGGTGTATTCGGCCTGGGGCGCGATGAAGCTGATGCGCGCCTTGACTGGCGTGGCGCAGCCGTCGCAGGCGATCGTCACGGCCTGGCCGAGCTTGAGCGCGCCGAGCCGGGCTTCGCGCACGAAGAAGCGCGCCTTGACGTTGGCCGGCGGCAGCAGGGTGACGATGGGAGCGCCGGCCGGGACGAACTCGCCGGCGCGGTACAGCACGTCCGTCACCATGCCCGCCACCGGCACCGTCTGGGCTTTCTGGTCGAACCGCCACTGGGCCTGGGCCAGCTGGGCGCGGGCGGCGTCGGCTTCGCGCGCGGCGGCGGCGATCTGGTCGCTGCGCGCGCTGGTGCGGGCGGTGCGCAGGCGCGCGCCGACTTCGTCGACACGGGCGCGGTCGGCGTCCATCGCGGCCTGGTCCTGGTCGAGCCGGACCTGGGCCAGGAAGCGCTGGCTCACCAGCTGGCGGTCGCGCGCGAGGTTGGCGCGCGGCAGCGCCAGCGCGGCCTGGGCGGCGCGCAGCTCGGCCTCGATGGCGGCCAGCTCGTCGCTGCGGGCGCCTTTCTTCAGGTCAGCCAGCACCGCTTCGGCGCGCGCGACGCGGCTGGCCGCTTCCTGGCGCGCCGCCGTTTCGCTGGCTTGTTCGAGCACGTAGGCGGGGCTGCCGGCGGCCACGTGGTCGCCGCGCCGCAGGTCGATACGCACCAGGGTGCCGGCCAGGGGCGCGGCCAGCCGCACATACTCGCCTTCGGCATAGCCGGTGAAGGCATCGCTGGGATGATCGGTACAGCCGCACAGCAGCCATGCCGCAAGGGCAGTCGGGATCAGGAGGCGCATGGCCCCATGATACTCCGGGCACATCCCCGAGCGCGAGCGCTGGTACAGGCGCCACCGCGGCGGCCAACGATGCGCTGGCGCGGCGCGCGGCGGCGCCGCGTTCGTCTAGCGCCTAGTGGCCCGGTTCCGGGGCGTGTGCGCCGGCTTGTTCGCTGGCCAGGCGGGCGTCCAGGCGCTGGTGCGCCTCGGCGGCATACTTGCGGCAGCCGTCTGGCGTGATGAAGGTGTTGTGGGCGGGCGTGCGCGCGGCCAGCTTCTCGAAGGTGTCGGTGAAGTCAGGGTGGGTCGAGACGACGACGTCGCAGGGCAGCCCGGCGATCTTGTCGATGCTGTTTCTCAATTGAGCAGCGCGCGCGCCGGTGAAACGGAAGCCGTCAGCCGACACCGCCGTGACGCTGTCGGCGTACACTATGTTCAGGCAGCCCTTGGCGTCGCACGAGGTCCAGCTCCAGCTGGTGCTGCCGGGGGTGTGGCCGGGCGTCAGGTGGGCGGTGATGCTCAGGGGGCCGACGCGCAGGGTTTCGCCGTCGGCCACGCCGCGCGCGCCGGGCACTTTGGGCACCGCCGGGTGTTCGGCGGGTGTGTACTGGGGATCGTCCTTGCCGATGACGCCATCGCGCAGCACCTGGGCGCCGTGCGCGCTGGTGGCAACCTGCGCCGCGCTCCTGGCCTGCAGCGCGGCGATGCCGCCGGCATGGTCGAAGTGGGCGTGCGAGTTGACGATCAGCTTGACGTCTTCGATGCGAAAGCCCAGCGCTGCGATACTGCGTTCGATCTGGGCGGCCGACTGCGGCAGCGCGCTGTCGAGCAGGATGTGGCCCTGCGGCCCGGTGATGAGCAGCGCCGACAGGCCCTGCGTGCCGACGTACCAAGTGTTGGCAGCCACATTGAATGGCTGCTGCGGCTGGTTCCAGTCATTGCAGTTGTGGCACTGGAAGGCTTGCGATGTAATGGGCTCGGGAGCGGTGGTGCAGGCGGACATCGCGGCGAGAACGGCTGCGGTGGTGAAGCGGGGAAGAAGCGTCATTGGCATAAGGACTTGATAACAATGGCGCGATACTAACATCTTGACGGCGGCTCGCGGACGCAATGTATTCAGCCGAATTTGCTTACAAGTTCAAATTCGCGGCATTCAAAAAGTCCAAATCTGTCCAAACAAGTCCATCAGCCGGCACTGGCGGGACCACCGAGAACGTATTAAGCAGCGTTTCGTTCGCCGTATTTCTGACAAACGAAAATAAAAAACCCGGCCTGCCACGGTGCCGGGTTCTTTCGGTTCGAGGCTAGATACCCTCGGTTCCGCCATTCCGATTTACACGTTAAATCGCAACAGATTGCGCAAGCCATTGATTTCACTACGTAAAGCAATCGAAGCGGTTTCTTTGTACCCACATTCATACCCGCTTTTCACATCAGTACTGAAAAAACAAGTTCTTCGTGGGGAGATACCGTGCCATCGTACGGTACGGATCACTCTTCCCAAACTCATAATGAGTACCCACAACCCCGGCAAGCATGTCCGCGAATTGCAAGGCCCGGCAGTCACGACTGTCTCGTACAACAGTCTCCAGCGCCGTGGGCGCTTCCATCTCGTAAAGCAGCCCATCTAAGTAATGGTGAAGACTCCGACCATTTTGGACCTTTATTGAGCGTGGGTCAGGGATGAGCGTGACGTGTGGATGCTTCGCCAACTCATCCAGCAGTAACAGCTTGATCATATAGTTGTAAAGCTTGTTACTATCCCTCCGAAAATTCACATTGACATTTTTCTTATTTACAACAATTGCCTTATAACAAATTGCCGGATATTTTTCGTGTAACTTCACAGCGTTCGTAGCAAAGGTCGAGCGCGCATCCGCAGACATCTCTACCCATTTTTTCTCACGCTTCGGGTCCCACTTGGCGTAGTTATACAGGTCTTTAACCTTACGCTTAGGAAGATGATCCAAGTCATCCGGGACAATCAATGCGGCAATGGTAAGGAATCTACTTGAGCCCCCTTGACCATAGGGCTGCTCGAATGACCATCCAAGATCACCACTCTCATCAACATAGATCTGCAAACCATACCTCAAATGAAAATGGCCTCGCACAGCGAGGCCATTGGAATAGTGGACAGCCCCTAAGATCGACGCGTTTACAACGCGCTTACGACGCCTTGCGGGTATCGCGATTGCCCTAGGATTTACCTGTCACGACCAGTCTAATCAAATTTAAGGCATCTCGTCAAGCCAATCATGCGCACCCATCAAGCAGAAAATAGGTAAGTCATTGATTGCAAAGGAAAATTTCAAAACAATACCAATCATCAATAGCCTGCCGTATAAAGCAGAGCTTTATACGGCAGGCTGATCAACATGTCAAGACGGCACACACCGGCACACACCGTCTCCGACGGCCCTACCGGGGGTTTCTCGCTTGCGAGGCGGCGGGAGCAGGGGAAGAACCGCACTCCCCTGCCCCTTGCCGATAGCGTAGGTCACTACGAAGGCGTCTAGGGGCTTTCGCGGCATATCCTCGCCGATACCCCCGGCTGCGGTATTCCACGTCCCCTTGACCCATAGGTTTATACACATCTCGTGAATCCGCCCATCTTGCTTGGTGAGCAACGA
>CAMLHI010000382.1 GCA_946479705.1 uncultured Oxalobacteraceae bacterium | reverse complement strand
TCAACAATCTGTACAAGCAGACCCAGTTGCAGGACACCTTCGGCATGAACATGGTGGCGCTGGTGAACGGCCAGCCCAAGCTGCTGAACCTCAAGCAGATGCTGCAGTGCTTCCTGTCGCACCGCCGCGAAGTGGTCACGCGCCGCACCGTGTTCGAACTGCGCAAGGCGCGCGAACGCGGCCACATGCTCGAAGGCCTGGCGGTCGCACTGGCCAATATCGATGACTTCATCGCCATCATCAAGGCCGCGCCGACCCCGCCGATCGCCAAGACCGAACTGATGGCGCGCGCCTGGGATTCGTCCCTGGTGCGCGAAATGCTGTCCCGTACCGAGAGCGCCGATGGCGGCATCGACGCCTTCCGTCCCGAGCACCTGCCCAAGCACTACGGCATGCAGCCGGACGGCCTGTACAAGCTGTCCGACGACCAGGCCCAGGAAATCCTGCAGATGCGTCTGCAGCGCTTGACTGGCCTGGAGCAGGACAAGATCGTCAACGAGTACAAAGAGATCATGGAGCACATCGCCGATCTGCTGGACATCCTGTCCAAGCCGTCCCGTGTGACCGCGATCATCGTCGATGAAATGAACACCGTGCTGGCCGATTACACCGCCAACGGCAAGGATCCGCGCCGTTCGGCCATCGAGCACAATGCCTCCGACCTGGAAACCGAAGACCTGATCACTCCGCAGGACATGGTGGTGACCCTGTCGCACACCGGCTACATGAAGGCCCAGCCGATCAGCGAATACCGCTCGCAGAAGCGCGGCGGCCGCGGCAAGCAGGCCATGGCGACCAAGGAAGAGGACTGGATCGACCAGCTCTTCATCGCCAACACCCACGACTACATCCTGTGCTTCTCCAACCGCGGCCGCATGTACTGGCTGAAGGTGTGGGAAGTGCCGCAAGGCTCGCGCAACTCGCGCGGCAAGCCGATCGTGAACATGTTCCCGCTGCAGGAAAACGAGAAGATCACCGTGGTGCTGCCGCTGTCGGGCGTGAACCGCACCTTCCCGGAAGACCACTATGTGTTCATGGCCACCAGCCTGGGCACGGTCAAGAAGACCCCGCTGAAGGACTTCAGCAACCCGCGCAAGGCCGGCATCATCGCGGTCGACCTGGACGAGGGCGACTTCCTGATCGGCGCCGCGCTGACCGATGGCGAACACGATGTGATGCTGTTCTCCGACGCCGGCAAGGCGGTGCGCTTCGACGAGAACGACGTGCGTCCGATGGGCCGCACGGCGCGCGGCGTGCGCGGCATGAACCTGGAAGACGGCCAGAACGTGATCGCGCTGCTGGTGGCCGAGAACGAGCAGCAGTCCGTGCTCACGGCCACCGAGAACGGCTTCGGCAAGCGTACTCCGATCACCGAGTACACCCGCCACGGCCGCGGCACCAAGGGCATGATCGCCATCCAGACCTCCGAGCGTAACGGCAAGGTCGTCGCCGCCACCCTGGTCGACACCACCGACGAGATCATGCTGATCACCACCGGCGGCGTTCTGATCCGCACCCGCGTGGCCGAGATCCGCGAGATGGGCCGCGCCACCCAGGGCGTGACCCTGATCGCGGTGGAAGACGGCACCAAGCTGTCCGGCCTGCAGCGCGTGGTCGAGACCGACCTCGAAGAAGTCGAGCTCTCGCCAAGCGCCGAGTAAAACGAAGGGGGCTGATCGATATCGCGGTTTCATGCGAAAATTGAATCTTTGCCCCCTTCGCCGTTGGCACGCCCGTGCCGGCGCCGGCTACTAATAGGACCTTACCGTGACTCAGATTTTCAACTTCTCCGCCGGCCCCGCCGTGCTGCCGAAAGAAGTGCTCCAGCAAGCCGCCGCCGAAATGCTCGACTGGCATGGCAGCGGCATGTCGGTGATGGAGATGAGCCACCGCGGTCCCGAGTTCATGTCCATCTACAAGCAGGCCGAAGCCGACCTGCGTGAACTGCTCAACGTCCCGGCCAACTACCAGATCCTGTTCCTCCAAGGCGGCGGGCTGGGCGAAAACGCCATCATCCCCATGAACCTGGTGGGCCGCTCCAAGGAGCAGCCGGCCACCATCGACTTCGTGCACACCGGTTCCTGGTCGGGCAAGTCGATCCGCGAGGCGGCGCGCTACGCCAACGTCAACGTCGCGGCCACTTCGGAGCCGGGCCACTTCACCGCCGTGCCGCCCCAGGAATACTGGAAGCTCACGCGCGAAGCGGCCTACCTGCACATCTGCACCAACGAGACCATCGACGGCGTCGAATACAACTTCGTGCCCGAACTGGCCAGCGACACGCCCATCGTGGCCGACATGTCCTCGCACATCCTGTCGCGCGAGATCGACGTGTCCAAGTACGGCCTGATCTTCGCCGGCGCGCAAAAGAACATCGGCCCCGCCGGCCTGACCCTGGTCATCGTGCGCGACGACCTGCTCGGCCACGCGCTCGAGATCTGCCCTTCGGCCTTCAACTTCAAGACCGTGGCCGAACACGAATCGATGTTCAACACGCCGCCCACCTACGCGATCTACATCGCCGGCCTGGTCTTCGCGCATTTGAAAAAGCAGGGCGGGGTGGCGGCCATGGAACAGCGCAATATCGCCAAGGCCAGGCTGCTCTACGCCGCGCTCGACGTGGACGATTTCTACGAAAACCGCGTGGCCGCGAACAGCCGTTCGCGCATGAACGTGCCGTTCTACCTGCGCGACGAAGCACTCAACGACAAATTCCTGGCCGGTGCAAAAGCGCGCGGCCTGCTGCAACTGAAGGGCCACAAGTCCGTCGGCGGTATGCGAGCATCGATCTACAACGCGATGCCGATCGAGGGCGTGCAAGCCCTGGTCGATTATCTGAACGAGTTCGCCGGACGCTAAGAGGCTGAGAGTATTTCGACCATGCCCGCTCATCACGCCAGAAAGTGCCCGCTCAGCGTTGCAAATGCTCGCCATAGCCCGAGCTATGGCTGTGCTTTGCGCCTTGATCGGCCACCTTCTGGCGCGCTGCTCGGGCACGTCCGAAAAACTCTCAGCCTCTGCCAGCGCCGGTGCGCATCTCCGTGACTTTGTAGCCCGAACAATGACCGACAAACTGAAACCCTTGCGCGAGCAGATCGATGCGATCGACGCGCAACTGCTCGACCTCCTGTCCCAACGCGCGCGCCTGGCGCAGGAAGTCGGCCACGTCAAAGCCGAAACCAACGCGCCGGTGTTCCGCCCCGAGCGCGAAGCGCAGGTGCTGCGCGGCGTGGCCGACCGTAATCCCGGCCCGCTCAAGGACCGCGAAGTGCAGACCATCTTCCGCGAGATCATGTCGTCCTGCCGTTCGCTGGAAAAGCGCGTCACCGTGGCTTACCTGGGGCCGTCGGGCACCTTCAGCGAGCAGGCCGTGTACCAGCAGTTCGGCAGCGCCGTCGAGACCCTGCCGTGCGTGTCGATCGACGAAGTGTTCCGCGCCACCGAAGCCGGCACCGCCGATTTCGGCGTGGTCCCGATCGAGAATTCCTCCGAGGG
>CAMLHI010000381.1 GCA_946479705.1 uncultured Oxalobacteraceae bacterium | reverse complement strand
CCTTTCACTCCCCGCCCTGAAGGACGGGGTTTCTCGGGACAATTCTGATGAATTTACTCTCCATCGTCATCCTGCTCAACGGCTTCGCCGCCAAGGTCGCCAAGCGCGCCGAGCTGATGGCCGCCGCACTGGTCATCGGCATCGTGTTCATGCTGGTGCTGCCGATGCCGCACGCCCTGCTCGACCTGCTCATCGCCGTCAACCTGTGCGCCTCCGGCCTGATCGTGGTGGTGTCCATGTACATGTCCGGCGCCACCGCGTTTTCCACCTTCCCGGCGGTACTGCTGCTCACCACCCTGTTCCGGCTGGCCATCTCGGTCTCGACCACGCGCCTGATCCTGCTCGAAGGCGACGCCGGCGCCATCGTGGAAACCTTCGGCCAGTTCGTCGTCGGCGGCAACCTGGTGGTCGGCCTGGTGATCTTCCTGATCCTCACCGTAGTGCAGTTCATCGTCATCACCAAGGGTTCCGAGCGGGTCTCGGAAGTGTCGGCCCGCTTCACCCTGGACGCCATGCCCGGCAAGCAAATGTCGATCGACTCGGACCTGCGCGCCGGCCTGCTCTCGGCCGAGGAAGCGCGCGCAAAGCGCGCCCACCTGGGCCAGGAAAGCCAGCTGCACGGGGCCATGGACGGCGCCATGAAGTTCGTCAAGGGCGACGCCATCGCCGGCCTGTGCATCATGGCCATCAACATGATCGGCGGTATTTCGATCGGCGTCATGCAGCGCGGCCTGTCGGCCGGCGACGCGCTCAAGGTGTATTCGATCCTGTCGATCGGCGACGCGCTGATCTCGCAGATCCCGGCCCTGCTCATTTCGCTCGGCGCCGGCATGATCACCACCCGCGTCACCGCCGAGCATACCGACGAAGACGGCAAGCCGATGGTGTCCAACATCGGCCAGGACATCGTCAAGGAACTGTTCGCCGAACCGAAGGCGCTGCTCACGGCCGCGGCCATCATGCTGCTGTTCGCCTTCATTCCCGGCATGCCCACCCTGACCTTCATGCTGCTGGCGTTCGGGCTGGCCGGCGGCGGCGTGCTCGGCCTGCTGCGTCCCCTGGCCGATGTCGAGAATGCGCGCCAGGAAGCCCAGGCCGACGTGGAAAACGCCGTCATCGTCGACCTGACCAACTTCGCCGCCACCCTGCCCTTCGTCATGCGCATGCCGGAACAGATGCAGGGCACGCCGGAAGCGGAAATCATCCGCACCGCTATCCGGGTGATGCGCAATATGCTGATCGACCGGCGCGGCATTCCCGACCTCAAGCCGATCGATTTCCAGTACAAGGATTCGGTGCCGTTCGGGCGGGTCCAGTTCCTGATGGGCGAAGTGCCGCTGGTGGACGAGGAAATCCGGCTCGGCTGGGGCGTGGTGCGCGAAACCGCCGAACGCATGGCCGAACTGGGCTTCACCGCTTTCGAGCTGCCCATTGCCGGCACCCGGCGCCGGCGCGTCTGGGCCCGTATCGAGGACGAGGAAAAGCTGCGCGAGGCCGGCATCCAGTTCCAGCGCTTCGAGCAGGTGCTGGGCGCCGACATCGAAGTCGAAATGCTGCGCAACTGCCAGATGTTCCTGGGCGTGAACGAAGTGATCCGCTTTACCCGCTGGGCCGATCGCCGCTATCCCGAGCTGGGCAAGGAGGTCAACAAGAACGTGCCGCTGACCCGTCTGACCGAGGTGGTGCAGCGCCTCACCCGCGAGGGCGTCTCGCTGCGCAATGCGCGCCTGCTGCTGGAAACCACGCTGGACTGGGCCCAGAAGGAGCGCGACCCCGATGTCGTGGCCGACTATGTGCGCCTGGCCCTGAAGCGGCAGATGTGCTACGAGGTCTCGCGCGACGGCGTGATCGAAGTGATCCTGCTGGCGCCCGAACTGGAAGACCGCCTGCGCAACTCGATGCGCCAGACCAGCCAGGGCACCTACCTGGACCTGGACGCGGAAACCGAGCAGATGGTGCTGGACCGCCTCGGTGAGCTGATCACCAACAACTGCTCGCCCATCACCCCGCCGGTGATGGTCACCGCGGCCGACATCCGCCGCTCGGTGCGCAAGCTGATCGAGGAAGAATTCTTCCCGGTGCCGGTGTTCGCCTTTTCCGAACTGACCCAGCACGCCAAGGTGCAGCCGGTCGGCATGGTCGAGCTGTAAACCGCGCCGCCGCAAATGGAACCGCGGCGGCGCGCCGGACACGTATCGGTAAGCGCCGCGTTTCGGGGGAGGCGCTCCATCCCAAGGAGGTATTACCATGTCTGAGCACATCAACAGCCTGAGCGGCGGTCACGACATTGCGGCGGCGTTCGCGCGCCTGCCCGCGGTCGCGCACCAGCCCCTCACGCCCGAACGGGCGGTCCAGGACCAGCTCTCGGATCAATACGGCACCAAGGCCCAGAACTACCACGCCGGCGGGCTGGCCCAGCATGCCGAGGATTTCGCCGCCCATCACGGCGGCGGCCACGACGACGTCATCAAGCAGCTGACCGAGCTGGTGGCGTCCCTGCGCGCCGAGATCGCCGCCATGAAGGGCGGCGGCGCGGCCGCGCACGCGGGCAGGCACTCGCCGCTCGATTCGGTCACCAAGAACGCCAACGAAAAGGCCCAGCACGCCAAGGACAATGCGATGGAGGACTATGACAAGTATGTCGCCGGCAAACTGGAGATGAAGATCATGAAAAAGGCGGCCGACGACATTCTCGAGCTGTGGGGGTGATCATGAGCGATGCCGCCAAAGCTGCCGCACCGGCCGGCGCGCTGCGCCTCGAAGACCTCAGCGACAGCCAGATCCTGGCCATGATCGACCAGGCCGCCACCGATCCGTTCACCGCCAAGGCGCTGCTGGCGCTGCGCAAGCAGGCGGCCGTGAAGATGGCCGACACGGTCCAGCGCACCCTCGCCAAGCTCAATGGCATCGGCGCCGCGCAGGAAAAGAGCGCCCCGCCCCGGCCGATTTCCGTGCTGGCCCTGGCCGCCGCCGCGCGCCAGCGCGAGGCGGCCGGCAAGAAGAAGCGCGAATTCGCCGAATACCTGGTGATCGGCGCGCTGACCAACCGCGACAACCCGGACTGGGACATTTTCGACCCGGCGACGCCAGCTGCGCCGGCCCAGCCCAACGGCATGCTGGCGCTGCTGAAGATGACACCGGCGGCGCCGGCCAAGCCGGCGCGCTGATCGACCCGCGATGGAACCGGCGGGCGCCGGGACCCACTCATCAGCATGCAAGTCACGCAGCGGGAGCTTTACCATGTTTGAACTACGAATACTCAGCGGCATGCATCGCGGCGCCACCCTGCCACTGGACCAGCGTGCCCTGAACATCGGCGCCGACGACGACGCCGACGTAGTGCTGGTCGATCCCGGCATCGCCGCCGACCATGCTACCCTCGCGCCCGGCGCCCAGGGCTGGACCCTGGAAGCGCGCGACGGAGAACTGCGCGGCAGCGAGGATAACCGCCTGCGGGAGCGCCTCGAGCTGGCCGCCGGCCAGTTCGCCCGCCTCGGCCA
>CAMLHI010000380.1 GCA_946479705.1 uncultured Oxalobacteraceae bacterium | reverse complement strand
CAACATTGCCTGGCACCGGCGTGGCGTTTTTTGCCACAGCCCGGAGCGCGGACGAAAATTTCGTAGACACGTGGAAAATAATTGGCTACCATTGTTAACGTTAACAATTCCGCTTGCGATACGCTGCGCGACTGTTCGATCCGCACCCAGGCACTGCTGTACGTGCCGTCTTTTCATGTTGATGTTTTACTCAATTCATAAAGGGCACCAGAACGCCGGCCGTAGCCGGGGACTCGCTGCCGACTCGCAAGAGCAGCGCACATACAAAAATAAAAGCAATCAATGTTGATATCAAAGATATACCAACAGGAGGAGAACAAATGAGCATACAGAGATTGGACAATTCGTTCAGGCGAATGCTGTCCATCGTTTTATCGGCCGGCATGGCCGTGGCATTGGGCGCGCTCCCCGTGCACACGGCCCAGGCGGCCGACACCATCCAGACCATCGGCACGAGCTATGTGCCTGTCATTACCGAGACAGTCGACGCCAGCGGCTTCAAGCATCCCGGCATCGGCTTCACCAAGGACATCCTGGAAAACGCCAGGACCCAGGTGCGGGCCCAGCGGGAACCCTGGAATAGCTACTTCAATTTGATGGTCTTGTCGGGCTCGGCCTCGAAGACGCCGACCATCAGGAACATCACCGGCAGCGGGGGGCCGCGCTTCCTCGGCCTGAACTCGCAAGGCAATGAAAGCCTGTTCATCGCCGACGCGCTGACCGCCTATACCCAGGCCATCCTTTATTACATCACGGGTGACGATACCTACCGCGCCAATGCGATGAAGATCATCCGCATCTACGAGCAACTGGACCCAAGCCAGTTCGCGCCATACACCGATGCGGCCATTCACACCGGCATCCCGCTGTCGCGCATGACAGCGGCGGCCGAAATCATGCGCGCCACCAGTACCCAGACGCCCGCGCTGGCGTGGACCGAGGACGATACGACCAAGTTCACCAGTAACCTGGTCCTGCCAGTGGTCTATACCTTCAATAGCTGCAACTGCCGCTTCATGAACCAGCATCTGTACACGACCATCGGCACCATGTCGGGGGCCTTGTTTGCTGGCGACCGCGACCTGTACAACAAGGGTGTCGAATGGTTCACCGTCAACAAGGATGCCGGCGACCAGGGGCAGAACGGCTCGGTCAAGCAACTGTTCCGCCTGGTGACCAGGAATGACGATACCGGCGAGGAAGTTACCCCGGTCGTGCAGCACGTCGAGATGGGCCGCGACCAGGCCCACGGCGCGGGCGACCTGACCAATGCGGCCATCCTGTCGCGCTTGATGATGGCCCAGGGAACCAAGGTCGACCCGGTCACCGGCACCGCCTCGAGTGCCGCCGATGCCGTCGGTCCCTATGAATTTCTGGGCGACCGCATCTTCAAGGTCCACGAGCTGTGGCACGCCTTCATGCTGGGCTACGACATCCCTTGGGTGCCGACCGCCTCGCACACCGATTACGCCGGCAACCCGACGGTGGTCTACCACACCCTGTCGGACTACTACCGCGGGCGCATGGGACAGAATACCTGGGAAGCCTTTTACTACTACCTGTACCAGCGTGGCATCAACATGGAGCAATCCTCCCCGAATTACGCGCGCTTTCTCAGCACCCGCTCCGGCTTGAACTGGGACGGCGCCGACGGCGGCGGGGATTTCTGGCTGTTCATTCCGGCCGCCGCGGCCGCCGACGGCACCAAGTACCTGCCCATGGTCACTAGCGGTCCGTATCGCGAAGTCGACTGGCATTTCACGCCGCGCGACGCCAATTCGGCCGTCGTCACCGATGCCACGGCGAGCTTCATCCGCACCACCGCCACCGAGGCCGGCAGCAAATACGTCGTCTATGGCTTCGGCTATGGCACTGCCCGGCTGGGTATGCGGATCCGCACCAACGGCCTGGCCACCATGGAAGCCTTCAATACGAGCATCCAGCTGCCCAACACCAATGGCCAGTGGATGTATATCAACTACCCCGGATCGATGCCGGACTTCCTCGACGTGAGCATCAAGGGGGCCGGCACGACGGTGGACTTCGACCATATCAACGTCGATGGCGCCAGCCTCAGCCTGCCAAGCTTCACCGCCGGCACTACCGATCTGACCAGCTACACCTATTCCGGCTCCAGCATCGCCGTGAGCGCCAGCTTCCAGGCTTCCGATTCGAATGCGGCGGCAACGCTGAGCTACCAGATCGACCACCTTCCGGCCGGCGCCAGCTTCAACACCAGCACGGGCGCGTTCGCGTGGCAGCCTACCCAGGCCGGTACCTATTCGTTCGTCATTCAGGTTAGTGACGGCACCACCATCGCCAGCAAGCGTTTCACCGTGATGGTAGGCGCCGATCGCCAGGCCACGGTCGGCCTGGTGACGGCCCCGTTCCAGACCAACAGCCTGTACGTGGCCTCGACCCGGGCCACCTACAATACCGCCTACAACGACATGATGAGCGTGATCGGCAGCGCCACCGATGCCGTGTACTTCGACAAGCTGGCGGCCCTGCGCGCGGCCACGGCCGGCCTGCAATTGCTGACCCCGTTCAACAGCGACGGCAGCATGAATTACACCAATATGCTGTTGACCAGCACCTTCCAGACCGCGGTGGCAGCGGCCCAGGATAACGACGTCGACAGCTTCGTCTACTTCGGCTGGGCGGTGAACCGGGAACACATCCTGGACTTCGGACCGAGCTTCAAGGTGTCGGCCAACTCGTTCGGCCTGCAGGTGCGTAACAGTTTCCCTGAACGCATCCCCGGCACCACGATCTTCGGCTCCAACGACAACGCCAACTGGACCCGCCTGACGCCAGGTCTGACCGTCTTGACGGAAGACATGCAGAATCTGCCGGTGTCCGACGAACTGAAGAACCAGCGCTACCGCTTCATCAAGATTGCCATGATCCAGCCTTCCGGCCCCGGGATCATGGAGCTGGCCGAGTTCCACATCTTCGGCACCCGCTACGAGACCGTCAACAAGGTCAGCTCGGTGAGCATGAGCTCGGACCAGGCGATCAAGACGCGCGTCGTGGCAGGCAATACGGTCAAGCTGAAATTCGTCTCGACCGAGCCGATCAACAACGTCAACGTCACCGTCCAGGGCCAGCCCGCCACGGTCACCACGACCGATAACCTGAACTGGACCGCCTCCTGGGTGGCCACCGGCGCGGGGGGCTACGGCAAAGTCGGTTTTGTCATGAACTACAAGACCGCCGATGGACTCGACGGCGAACCGACGCTGTTTACGACCGACAATACCTTCCTGACCCTGATCGATACGCGCGACCTGATCACCAACGTCACCACCTTGGCCACCGTGACCGATTCCTACGGTCGCAACATTGTCGATGCGGTCAACACGGCCAATCTGCTGTTCGACAGCAACATGAACACGGCCACCGATTACCGTCTCAACGGTAGCGGCAATGGCAGCTGGGTCGAGTTCGATTTCCGCGGCGGCGGCACCGTCAAGCTGGCGCGGGTGGACATCCTGGCCCGCCAGG
>CAMLHI010000379.1 GCA_946479705.1 uncultured Oxalobacteraceae bacterium | reverse complement strand
ACCGGCATCTGCAGCACTTCGACCAGGTCGTTCTCGGAGCGCACGCGGCGGTCGATCATTTCCAGCAGCAGGGCGAAGCCCAGGCCCAGCACGGTACCGAGGAACACCGACAGCATGGTGTTGAGCATCACGCGCGGACCGGACGCGCCCATCGGGGCGGTGGCCGGATTGAGGATGGAAATTTCGGACTGTTCGGCCGAGCCTTCGATCTTGGTCTGCGAATAGCGCTGGGCGGCGGCATCGTAGGCGCGCTGGGCGCTTTCGACGTCTTTCATGAGCACGCCCAGTTCGTCGCGGCTGCGGTTCATTTCCAGCACCTTGCTCTTCTGGGCGGCCAGGGCGGCGCGCACTTCGGCTTCGCGCTGTTGCAGGATGGCGGCATTGTTGCCCACGCTGCTGGAGGTGGCGGCGATGGAGGCGTTCAGGCTGGCGCGGATCTTGTCGGCCTCGGCCTTGGCGCTCAGGTATTGCGGGTGGTTGCGGCCCAGCCGCCCGCCCACTTCGGCCAGCTTGCTTTCGGCCGCGGCCAGGGTCACCTTGAGGTTTTGCACCAGCGGGCTGGACGCCACGTCGGGTGATTCGGCCCCGCGGCTGGCCATGCTGCGGCGCGAATTGGCTTCGATGGCCTGGGACTGCACCGCCACCAGCTGGGCCGACAGGTCGTTCAGGCGGTTCGATTCCACATCCAGGCGGCCGTCGACGCTGACGATGCCGCGCTCCTGCTGGTACTTGGACAGGCGGCTCTGGGCCGCTTCCAGGCTGTCGCGCAGCAGCTTGGTCTGTTCATTGAAATAGGACGAAGCTTTCTTCATCGGCTCGGACTTGAGCTCGACCGACAGCTTCTGGTATTCCTCGGCGAAGGCATTGGCGACGGCCGCCACGAATTGCGGATCGGCGCCCTTGAAATTGATTTCCACCACGCTGCTCTCGCGCGAAGGTACCACGTCGAGTTTCTTGAGCAGCAAATCGGCCAGCCAGTCGCGCACCGTGCCGCGCCCGCCGGCGGCGTCCTGGAACTGGGCCACCACGGCCGGGTTCTGGGCCAGCTTGAGCGAGTCGACCACGCGGGTGGCGACATTCTTGCTGCTGATGATGTCGATCTGGGTGGCCATGTAGCCGGGCAGCAGCTGGCTGGGCATGATCACGCCGGTCAGCGGGTCCTGGCCCTTGTAGTTGAGCAGCACCGAGGCGGTGGCCTTGTAGGTCTTGGGCATCATCATGCTGACGACCATGGTCAAGCCCACCGTCACGACCAGGGTCGCGAGGATGATGCGCTTGCGGGCCAGCAAAATCAGCAGGAACTGGGAAAAATTCATCGTCAAACTCTCTTGTAATGCTTCGGGGAACACGGCACTGCGGGCGGCGGTCCGGGCGGCGTTTTATATAAAAAAAATCAAACTGGATTAAACGCCAACACAATTAGGCACACATTAAACCGGCCGCGGCCGCCGCCAAAAACCCGCGCGCAAGGCGCTCTTTAGAACCAGCTTTCCTTGACGTACACGACGTCGTCGACCTGCACCGGATCGTCGCCCTTGGCGCCGATCATCTGGATCTTGCCCTGGGCGTCGCGGCGCTTGATCACCAGGCCGCGCTCGGTGCCGCGCGGCGACAGGCCGCCCCCGGCCGACAGGGCCTGGGTGACGTTCATGCCGCGCTCGAGCCGGAACGAACCGGGACGCTGGACTTCGCCGTAGATGTAGAACTTGGGCGCGCGCTCGACGTAGATCATGTCGCCGCCGGCCAGCTGGTAATCCTTGCTCAGTTCGCCGGCGCGCACCATGTCGATGACGTCGATTTCCTCGCGGGTGATCTTGCCGTCGCGCTTGCGGATCAGGCTCACGGTGTCGCCGCCGTCGGCCGAGATGCCGCCGGCCGTGGCCAGCAAGTCCATCACGCTGCGCTTGCCGTCCAGCGGAAAGCGGCCCGGACGGTTCACCTGGCCCATCACCGACACCAGCTGGCTCTGCACCGCGGTGACGACGATATTGACCTGGGGCTTCTTGACATAGCCGCCCGCTTCAAGCTGGCTGGCGATCTTCTTTTCCGCCTGGACCACCGACAGCCCGCCCACAGCCACCTGCCCCACCAGCGGATAACTGATGCTGCCGGCATCGCTGACGCGGGTTTCCAGGGTCAGGTCGGGACTGCCGTAGACCGAGATCTTGAGCAGGTCGCCAGGGCCGAGCAGATCGGCCGCCATGGCCGAGCCCATCAGGAGGGTGAGCATCATGGCCATCACGGCCTGCACGAGTCGTTTCATATTTGCACCTTTGATGTGAGACGGGTTGTTCAACAAACGCGAAGCGGGGTGGGCGGCGCGCGCTCCGCCGGCGGCGGGCGCGGCACCGGCCCGGATTATTTGAGGCCAGCCACGCCGCGCGCGGCGGCGGCGGCATCGGTGGCGGCCGGGGCGGCAGCGGCTTCGACCGTGGGCACCGGCGCCGCTGGCGCGGGCGCGGTTGGCGCGGCCGGGGCCGGCGTGGCCGCGGCCGTGGCGGCCGCCTTGTTCAGGTATTCGATCTTGGCGCTGGCGCGCAGGCGGGCCAGTTCGGCATCGGCCGCTTCCTTGTTCTTTTTGTTGAACAGGAATTTCTCGATCTGCGGCGTGGCCAGCTCCAGCGAGGCCGGATTGTCCTTCACGTCGACGATCGACACCAGCATGCTGCGCGGGCCTTCCTTGACCACGAACAGCTTCCCCTTGGGCATGCTCTTGAGCTTGGCGGAGAGTTCCGGCGCCAGGTCCGAGGTGGTGCGCGCGGCCTGGGTGGGCACGTACTTGATCTTGTGCTCATCCATCCAGGCGGCTACCTCGTCGAGCGACTTGGCGCCGTCGGCCACCTTCTTGAGCTCATCGCTGAGGTCCTTGGTGTCGACCACCAGCTGCTTCATGTCGAACTGCTTGCGGCCGGCGAAAAATTCCGGATGGGTGTTGTAGTAGTCGCTCACCTCGGCCGCGGTGGGACGCACGCCGTTGCCGATTTTCTTTTGCATGTAGGCTTGGGCGATGATCAGGGACTTGGCCCGTTCGATGGCCGCGATCACTTTCGGGTCGCGGTCGGTCTTGTCCTTGGCCGCTTCGTTTTCCAGCAGCTGCCGGTCGATCAGCGCTTCGAGCAGCGCCTTGCTGGCCTGCTCCTGCTGGGTGGCCGGGACGTTGGCGCGCTGCAGTTCCTCATTGAGCTGGAGGGCGGTGATTTCCGCGCCGTTGACGCTGGCCAGCGCCTGCCCAGGCCTGGCTTCCTTGTTCTTGTTGCCGCATCCCGCCAGGCCGGCCGCCAGCACGATCATGGCGGCGCACAGCAGGCCCTGGGGGGAAGTAAGGCTCGACCGTCCGGTCCGCTTAGAGTTCTTCAATTTGTCCTCGATGAGTGTATATCTTGTTCGGCATAAACTTGCTTTTAAGCTAACAGCTTGTCGAAATTATTACACACATCGAAAAAACGGCGCGTACGAATGGGATGCCATCCGTACGCGCCGTCGCGGGCCGCGCGGGCGGCCACAGTCG
>CAMLHI010000378.1 GCA_946479705.1 uncultured Oxalobacteraceae bacterium | reverse complement strand
GGGTGGCCTTCGCCCTGTTCCTGGTGTTCTCCATGCCGATCGGCATCCACCACCTCTTCGCCGATCCGCAGGTGGGCGCCGGCTTCAAGTTCGTGCATGCCGCCATGACCGCCATGGTCTCGATCCCGACCCTGCTGACGGTGTTTACCATCGTCGCCTCGGTGGAAATCGCGGCTCGGCTGCGCGGCGGGCGCGGCGCGTTCGGCTGGGTCAAGGCGCTGCCCTGGGACCGCCCGATGATGCTGGCCGTAACCTTTTCCTTCATCATGCTCGGCTTCGGCGGTGCGGGCGGGCTCATCAACATGAGCTACCAGCTCAATGAAACCGTGCACAACACCCAGTGGGTGACCGGGCACTTCCACCTGATTTTCGCCGGCGCTATTGTCATCATGTATTTCATGCTGGCCTACGAAGTGTGGCCGCAGCTCAAGGGATGCGGCGCGCTGCCGGCCGGGCCGATCCGCCTGCAGCTGTGGCTATGGTTTATCGGCATGATGGTGCTGACCATGCCCTGGCACCTGGTCGGCCTGCTGGGCGCGCCACGCCGCATGGCCTACTACGATTACAGTCACCCGGCGCTGCATCCGCAGGCCTGGACGGTGGTTGCCTCCACCGCCGGCGGCCTGCTGCTGGTGCTGTCGGCGGCGCTGTTCCTGTGGATCCTGCTGCGCGCGCGGGCGCAGGAAGGCGGCGCACCTGTCTTCACCTTCAGCCAGCCGGTGCATGCGCACACACGTACACCGGCGGTACTCAACGGCCTGGGCGTGTGGGTGGCCATGATGATCGCGCTCACGCTGCTCAACTACGGCTTTCCCATTGTCCAGCTGGCGCGCACGCCGCAGGCGTCGGTGCCGGTGATCCCGATTGGAGCGCGCTGATGAGCGAACACGGCAAGATCGCCTGGAGCAATCCCTGGTTCAGGACCAGCGTGCTGGCGCTGTGCGTGCTGACCGTGCTGTCTTTCCTGATCGGCTTTGCCTGGCTGCCGGCGGCCCAGAAGGATTACGGCGCACAGGGATTATGGGCCAGTATCTGCCGCGCCGCCGGCCTGCCGGACTCCTGGGCGCCGGGGCAGGCCACGGCAGGGCGCGCCGTGGTCGCCAGCGAGGTGGTGCTGGATCTGCGCATGGCGGCGCTGGCGCCGGCTGCGGCGGTGGGGCGCGGCGCCACCTTGGCGCTTAACTGCACCATGTGCCATGGCGCGCAAGGCATGAGCCGTTCGGACGCCCCCAACCTGGCCGGGCAGTACCAGGAAGTCGTCGTCAAGCAGTTGCTGGACTACCGCGGCGGCAAGCGCGCGAGCGCCATCATGGAGGCGCTGGCGCGCAAGCTGAGCGACGCCGACATTGGCGACCTTGCCGCCTACTATGCCAGCCTGCCCAAAGCGCGCACGGCGCCCACCACCTACGACGAATCGCTGCCGGCGCTGGTGCGGGTGGGCGACCCAATGCGCAATATCGCGCCCTGCATTTCCTGCCATGGCGGGGTCGACCAGAAGCTGGGCGCGCCTTGGCTGGAAGGCATGCCGCGCCAGTATCTGGTGGATCAGCTGGTGGCCTTGCGGGCCGGCACGCGCCGCAACGACCCCTTGCTACAGATGCGCAATGTGGCGCGCTCCATGACGGATGCCGAGATCGAGGCCGTGGCCAACTTCTATGCGCGCAAGGGCGTCGGGGTGGCGGGGCACTGAAGGCGCGGTGTGCGCTTCAGGCTACTTCAAGGTAGGGTTCGAGGGTGAATGCGCGCATGGCGGCGGTGGGAGTGCGGACCTGGTGCATCGCCTCGTCGAAGGCCGGGAAGAGAATGTCTTCCTCGATGCGAAGATGGCGTTCAAGTGCATGGCGAAACGCGGCCAGGGCGTCGTCGGCCCGGGGCCACCGGGCAGCGCGGACAGCATCGCGCGCCGGCCGCAGCAGCGCATCGCAGCGAGCATGGTCGGCTTCCAGATAGGCGCCAATGGTTTCCATGAGATGCTCCTGTTGATGTCCAGTGGAGTATTGTCGCCGTGGAGGGCTGATGCCTTCCTTAATGTAGTTTAAGAATTTTCGAACAGCCGGTATGAGTGCCGGCGACCTGCGCTACGCGCCGCTCTTTGCGGTTCAGCCTTGCGCAGGCACCGGGGTCATTGAGGTACTTTAACGGGTCGAATTGTGTAGTCTATGAGCATAATGAGCACTTAAAAGTACTATCGTGCTGCCGTGCAGCTGCTTGTTTGTGTTTGGAAAGGGCCGTTAAAAGGTCGAAAACTGGACATTTTTTCTCTAAAGAGGTACCTTTAAGTACCCAAATGGAGATTTCGATGCAATGCCGCTTTCAGATTTTCATAGACGATCAATGGATTGACTGCGCCACGCTTGCCGTCCAGCAAGACAAGCGTAGCGGCAGCGTCTTCGAATACGACCTGGATTACGCATTTTCAGACACGCTCGAACCGGTCTCTCTGCGCTTTCCCGTCGACGCGAATCATCACACGCTCGCCCACTGGCCCTCCTTTTTCTACGACCTGATTCCCCAGGGACCAGGGCGTACCTTCCTGCTGGGAGAATTGAACCTGGTCGATGGCCCGGACGCCGATTTCCCTCTCGTGCGTGCGGGCGCCTTCAATCCGATCGGCCGGGTGCGCGTTGCGGAAGCAGTGGACTATTTCGAACAGCATATTCAGCGCCATGATGCGCGGGGAATGGACCGTGGCTTTACCCTTGACGAGATCGTGGCGCGCGGCGACGCCTTTCACGAGCGAATGATGTTGCACAGCATGCTGGCGGCAGGAACGACCGGGGTACAGGGGGCTGCGCCGAAGTATCTCCTGACCCGGGACCGGCAAGGCCTGTGGCATGCAGACGGCGCGCTGCCCGATGCGCAGGCCGCCGCTCATTTCATCGTGAAGCGTCCGCGTGGCAGGACGGAAGCGGATCGCAAGGTGCTGAAGAACGAAGCGGCCTATATGCAGGTCGCAGCGGCCATGGGCATCCGCACGCATGGTCTTGTCGAGCGTCACGACGATTCCTTGTTCATCCCGCGTTTCGACCGTGTCGTCGACCAGGGGAAAGTGGTGCGCCTGCATCAGGAGAGCGCCGCATCGCTGGCCGGGCTGGTGGGATTCGACGCGCGGCCAAGCCAGTTCGAGCTCTTGCATTCCTTGCGCCGGGTAGTGACGGACAAGACTGGGGAGACGATCGAATTTCTCAAGCGCGACGTGTTGAATCTCGCCATGCGCAACACGGACAACCATGCACGTAACACTGCGGTGCAGCAGGTCGGCAAGGAAGTACGCCTGACGCCCTTGTTCGATTTCGCGCCCATGTACCTCGATCCGGAAGGGATTGCGCGCGCCGCACGCTGGTATCACCCGCAGACCAGGAAAGAGCTGATCGACTGGCGCGAGGTGATTACCGCGCTCGCGCTGGACAAGGAAGAGACCGTGCGGATTTCCCGCGAGCTTGCCCAGTTTGGCGAGCCGATGCGGGCGCTGGTCAGATCGGAAGAGCACACGTCTGAACTCCAGTCACTACCACAGATCTC
>CAMLHI010000377.1 GCA_946479705.1 uncultured Oxalobacteraceae bacterium | reverse complement strand
TGATGGTGGTGCTGGCGCTGTCGATGTTCGATGTCTACCAGCTGCAGCTGCCCAGCTCCATCCAGTCGCGCCTGTCGGCCAAGGGCGCCAAGGGCGGCCGCGCGGCCGGGGTATTCGTCATGGGGGCGCTGTCGGCCCTCATCGTCGGCCCTTGCGTGGCCGGACCGCTGGCAGGCGCGCTGCTGTACATCAGCCAGACCGGCAACGCCGCCACCGGCGGCTGGGCCCTGTTCTCGATGGCTGTCGGGATGAGCGTGCCGCTGCTGCTTACCGGCCTGTCGGCGGGCAGCCTGCTGCCGCGCGCCGGCGCCTGGATGAACGGCGTCAAGAAGGTGTTCGGCCTGCTGCTCATCGCCGTGGCGGTGTGGATGGTCACGCCGGTGTTCCCGGTACCGGTGATGATGGTCCTGTGGGGCAGCCTGGCGATCGCCTGCGCGCTGTTCCTGCATGTGGGCCAGCCGCTGCCGCCGCACAGCGGGGCTGGCGCGTACGCGCGCAAGGCCCTGGGCGTGGTGCTGATGGTGGGCGGCCTGTTCGAGCTGGCCGGCGCGGCCAGCGGCGGCCAGGCCGTGGTGCAGCCGCTGGCGCATCTGCGCGGTGGCGGCGCGGTCGCCGCCGTGGCCGCGGCGCCGCAGTTCACGCGCGTGGCCAGCGTGGCAGAGCTGGAACGCGCGCTGGCCCAGCCGGGGGCGCCGGCCATGCTGGACTTCTACGCCGACTGGTGCGTGGCTTGCAAGGAAATGGAGCACATGACCTTCAGCGATCCCAAGGTGGCCGCCGCGATGAAGACCATGCGTCTGCTGCAGGTGGACGTCACCGCCAACAGCGACGAGCAGCGTGCGCTGCTCAAGAAATTCAATCTGTTCGGGCCGCCCGGCATCGTGCTGTTTGGCGCCAGCGGCAAGGAAATCGCCCAGGGCCGGGTGATCGGTTTCGTCCCGCCCGACACCTTCCTGCGCCACCTGGCGCGCGCTCGCGACGAAGCGTAAGGCGCTCACGGCGAAGCCGGCAGCACCGATGCTGCCGGGTCAGCCAAGCTGGTTATCGGCGATGTGGTAGTGCGGGTCTTCGAACTCGTTCACCTCGACCATCGCCTTGGCGTTGGTGAGCAGTTCCAGACAGTCCGGGCTCAGGTGGCGCAGGTGCAGCACCTTTCCGAGCTGCAGGTAGCGCAGTGCCAGCGCGTCGATCGCTTCGATGGCCGAGTGATCCGCCACCTTGGCCTTGCCGAATTCGATCACGACATGCTGCGGGTCGTCCTTCGGCGAGAACAGCTCGGCGAAATTGGCCGCCGAAGCGAAGAACAGGCTTCCTTCCAGTTCATAGACCTTCCAGCCCGCGTCGTCGATACGCGCCCGGACAGCGATCTGCTTTGCATGCTGCCACGCGAACACCAGCGCGGCGAACACCACGCCGCAGATGACTGCGATCGCCAGGTCGGTAAGTACGGTAATGACCGTCACGCCGACGACGATGATGGCATCCTGGCGTGGAATCTTGCGCAAGGCTTGCAGGCTACTCCACGCAAAGGTCTTCTGGCAGACCACGAACATCAGCCCGACCAAGGCAGCGACCGGGATCATTTCGATCCAGTGCGACAGGAACAGGATAAAGCCCATCAGGAAGACAGCGGCGACCACGCCCGAGAGCCGATGGCGGGCGCCGTTGTTTATATTGATCATGCTCTGCCCGATCATCGCGCAGCCCCCCATGGTGGCGAAGAAGCCGGCGACCACGTTGGCGGCCCCTTGTGCCAGCGATTCCTTGTTGGGCCGGCCGCGCGTTCCAGTGATCTCATCGACCAGATTGAGGGTCAGCAGCGATTCGATCAGGCCAATGGCGGCGAGGATCAGGGAATACGGGGCGATGATGTAGAAGGTCGCCAGGGTGAACGGAACCTGCGGCAGGTGGAAGACGGGCAGTCCACCCGCGATCGAGCCCATGTCGCCCACCGTCCTGGTCTCGATGCCGGTTCCGGCGACAAGCCCGGCCACGATCAGGATGGCCACCAGCGCGGAAGGAACGGTGGTGGTGAGCTTGGGGAACAGGTAGATGATGGCCATCGTCAGCGCGATCAGCCCGCCCATGACCAGCCACTGGCTGCCGCCCATCCAGCCGCCCTCCGTCTTGAAATGGCCGAACTGGGCGAGGAAGATCACGATGGCCAGCCCGTTGACGAATCCGAGCATGACCGAAAAGGGCACCATGCGAATGAATTTGCCCAGTCTGAGGAAGCCGAACAGCAATTGGAACACGCCCATCAACACCACGCTGGCAAACAGGTATTCCACGCCATGCTGCATCACCAGGCTCACCATCACCACGGCCAGCGCGCCGGTGGCGCCCGATATCATGCCGGGACGGCCGCCAAACAGCGCGGTGATCAGGCAAAGGAAGAATGCCGCATAAAGGCCCGTCAGTGGGCTGACGTGGGCGATGAGGGCGAACGCAATCGCTTCCGGCACCAGCGCGAGGGCGACGGTGATCCCGCTCAGGAAGTCGGTTTTGAGGGCAAGTGCATTGACGTGGTTAGACAACAGGAATCTCCGGGGGGCGTCGGTACCGATGGCCGCCATGAGCGGCAAGAGCCATAGCGCCAATTGTGGGGTGGTCGGCGCTCGACTGCATCGTTAGCGCCGCAATCCGATTGCGCCAACATGAAAAAGCCCGGCGATTCGCATCGCCGGGCTTTCTATCGTTCGCCTGAATGCTTATTTGGCGACCGGCTCGACCTTCACTTCGGCGCCGTTCTTGACCAGCACCTTGGCCTTGGCCTTCTGCTTGAGCGCTTCGACGTAGGAGTACATCTCTTCCTGGCCGATGGCGCTGGTGATCTGCTGCTGTTCCTGGGCGCGGCGCGCCAGGTCCGGCTTCTCGGCCTGGGCCACCTTGCCGATGCGGTAGATGGCGTAGCCGGTGCCCGGCACGTCCACGCCCACATAGGCCGGCAGCTTGCTCACGTCGGCCTTGAGCACGGCGATCGCGGCGGCCTGGTTAAACGGCGGCTCCTTGGTGCGGGTGACCACCTTGGCTTCGCCGAAACCGGCGGCGTCGCCCGAAGCCTTCACCTCGGCCAGCTTCTTCTCGCCGGCGGCGCGCGCCAGCTTGGCAGCTTCTTCCTGCATCACGCGCTGACGGATCAGCGGCTCGACCTCGGCCAGCGGACGCTTGGCGGCCGGTTTGTACTCGAGCACGCGGCCAGCGACCAGGGTGCTCGGCGCCACTTCGACCGCTTCGGTATTGCGCTTGTTCTTGAGCGCGTCGTCGCCGAACAGGGCCTTGAGGAACTTGGCGTTGTTGACGGGCGAGGCGCCCAGCTGCGGCGCAGGATTGCGCGCCAGGCCGGCCACGCTCTCGACCTTCAGGCCCAGCTTGTCGGCCACCGGCTTGAGGCTGTCGGACTGCTCGTAGACCGTGTTGGTGAACACTTCCGCCATTTCGGAATACTTCTTCGAGGCCTTGCCCTTTTTCAGTTCCGCGGCGATCTGCGCCTTGGCTTCGTCGAGCGTCTTGAGCTTGGCCG
>CAMLHI010000376.1 GCA_946479705.1 uncultured Oxalobacteraceae bacterium | reverse complement strand
CGCCACCCCGATCAGCGCCATCCACAGCGCTTCCGCCACATACATCAGGAACACGGCGCTGCTGCCCATGCCCAGCGCGCGCAGGGTCGCCACCTCGCGCCGGCGTTCCAGCGCATTCATCGAGATCGTTGCGGCAATGGTCGCCGCGATCACCGCGAACACCATCCCGGCCACACTGTCGAACGCCAGGTCGGACGCGCCGCGCTCCTCGATCCACGCGGACGACTGTTCCTTCCAGGTGTGCACCACCGCGCCGATGCCGGCATGGCGCAGCGCCGAGGCCAGTTCGCGTCGGCGCACGGCGATGTCGTCCGGATCGTTCAGGAACACCACCAGACGCTCCATCGCCTCGCCATCGACCGCGCCGTGCGGCAAGGCCAGCGCCACGCCGCGGTTGGCCTCCACCAGGCGGCGCACGCGCCGGGCCTGATCGGCATCGAAGGCGCCCGGCGCGTTGTGCTCGTCGCTGGCCATCGGCGCCACGCTCAGGTGGCCGAGCTGCGATCCGACCACGCTCTGGTATTCGATCTCCGCGCGCACGCTGGCGATATGTCCTGCGAACAAATCGAGCACGCACAGGCTGGCGCCGATCAGCAGCACGGCCAGCACCGCGCGCCCGCGTCCCAGCAGCAAGGTGCGCAGCGCCAGGCGCTGAGGACTCATAGCTGGACCCGCAGCGGCGTGCGCGTGCTGGCCGTGCTGGCGCGCAACAAGCGTCCTTCCGACAATTGCAGCGTGCGCGTGGTGCGGCTGAGCTGGCGCTGGTCCCGCGTGGTGATGAGGAAAGCCGTGCCACTCTCGCGCTGCTCGCGCGCGAACAGGTCGAGCATCATGCGCACGCAGCCGCTGTCCTGGCGTGAAGCCGGCTCGTCCGCCAGCACCAGGCGCGGCTGCGCGATCAGGGCGCGCGCGATGGCCACGCGCTGGCACTGGCTGGCGTCCAGCCGGGCCGGATAATGGCCGGTCTGGCCGCCCAGGCCCAGCTGGGTAAGCAAGTCATCGGCGCGCTCCTGTGCCGCTTCCAATGCATCACGTTCGAGGCGCTGGCGCAGCAGCAGGGGCAGCAGCACGTTCTCGCGCGCCGTCATCACCGGCATCAGGGTAAATCCCTGGAACACGAAGCCGATCAGCTCCGTGCGCAGTTGCGCGCGCGCGTGCTCGGTCAATTTCGACACGAGCAAGGTATCGACAATCACGCTGCCCTCGGTGGCGCTCTCGAGCAGGCCGATCACATTGAGCAAGGTGGTCTTGCCGCTGCCCGAAGGACCGCACACCGCCACCATTTCGCCGCCGGCAAGAGCCAGATGGATATCGTTGAGCGCATGCACGCCGCTCACGCCGCCGCCGAAATACTTGTGCACTGCCGTCAGGCGGACCAGCTCGACCCGGTTGCCGCCCGCATATTCGCTGCCATCCATGCCCACACTCCGTCCACTAAACAGTTGCCATTGGACATTATTCCCGTGTAGCATCTGTTGAGTTTAAGCAAATTCGGGCGACTAGACGGTGATCCGTGTCTCGAACTTGCTACGAAAGGTAGAGAAGTAAGCCTTCACGTTACGCACATTCACCTGCGTGGCAAACAGGCGGTGCGCCAGCAAATGGTAGGCGCGCATGTCCGGCACTTGCACGATCAACACGAAATCCGGTCCTGGCGACACCCGGTAGCACTGCAGCACGGCCGCGTCCCCCGCCACATGGCGTTCGAACTCGTCCATGCGCTCGGCGGCCTGCACGTCCAGGGAAATTTCCACGATGGCAGTCAGGCGCGCACCGACTTTCTCCGGCGCCACGATGGCCACCTGGCGCGTGATGATCCCGTTCTCGGTCAGATGCTTGACCCGGCGCAGGCAGGTAGGCGGCGACACGTGGACCAGTTCCGCCAGCTCCGCATTGGTATGCGACGCATCAATCTGAAGCACGTTCAGGATGCGACGATCAACCTCGTCCAGCTGGATGTCGTTAGATTTGGACATATTTTTAGATAATTTGAAATATTATTTCACGTTAAGACGGTGCTGAAATATTATTACGTTTTGCCGCATAATACGATAGCTTATTTCATCCTTGCTCATCTAGGATGTTGGCACTGAAACAATCAACCGAAAGAGGACTTCCATGTGCGGTATCGTCGGAGCAGTAGCGCAGCGCAACATCACCCCTATCCTGCTGGAAGGCCTCAAACGCCTGGAATACCGCGGCTACGACTCCTGCGGCGTGGCGCTGCACGTTGACGGCAAGCTGCAGCGTTCGCGCAGCACCTCGCGCGTGGCCGACCTGGAAACCCAGGTCAAGGAAACCGGCCTGCAAGGTTTCACCGGCATCGCCCACACCCGCTGGGCCACGCACGGCGCGCCCGCCTCGCACAATGCCCACCCGCACTTTTCCCCAACGGAAGAAGGCGCCCGCATTGCCCTGGTCCACAACGGCATCATCGAAAACCACGACGAACTGCGCGCCGAACTGCGCGCGCTCGGCTACGAATTCCAGAGCCAGACCGACACCGAAGTCATCGCCCACCTGGTCGACCACATGTACAACGGCGACCTGTTCGACACCGTCCAGCAAGCCGTCAAGCGCCTGCACGGCGCCTACGCCATTGCCGTGTTCGCGCGCGAAGAGCCGCACCGCGTCGTGGCCGCGCGCCAAGGTTCGCCGCTGATCGTCGGCGTCGGCCAGGGAGAAAACTTCGTCGCCTCGGACGCCATGGCCCTGGCAGGCACCACCGACCAGATCATCTACCTGGACGAAGGCGACGTGGTCGACCTGCAACTGTCGAAAGTCTGGATCGTCGACGTCGACGGCCGCCCGGTCGAGCGCGAAGTCAAGACTGTACACGCCCACACCGGGGCCGCCGAGCTCGGCCCCTACCGTCACTACATGCAGAAAGAAATCTTCGAGCAGCCGCGCGTCATCGGCGACACGCTCGAAGGCGTCACCGGCATCATGCCGGAACTGTTCGGCGACGAAGCGTATAAAGTCTTCAAGCAGATCGACCGTGTGCTGATCCTGGCCTGCGGCACCAGCTACTACGCCGGCCTGACCGCCAAGTACTGGATCGAGTCCGTGGCCAAGGTGCCCGTGAGCGTGGAAATCGCCAGCGAATACCGCTACCGTGACACCGTCCCGCACCCGGACACCCTGGTCGTGACGATCTCGCAAAGCGGCGAAACGGCCGACACCCTGGCCGCCCTCAAGCACGCCCGCAGCCTCGGCATGGCGCACACGCTGACGATCTGCAACGTGTCCACCAGCGCCATGGTGCGAGAGTGTGCGCTCGCTTACATCACCCGCGCGGGTGTCGAAGTCGGCGTTGCCTCGACCAAAGCCTTCACCACCCAGCTGGCCGCGCTGTTCCTGCTGACGCTGACGCTGGCCCAGGTCAACGGCCGCCTGAGCGACCCTGAAGAAGCCGAGTACCTCAAGCAGATGCGTCACCTTCCGGTGGCGATCAGCGCGGTGCTGGCGCTGGAACCGCAGATCATTGCCTGGGCCGAAGATTTCGCCCGCAAGGACAACGCCCT
>CAMLHI010000375.1 GCA_946479705.1 uncultured Oxalobacteraceae bacterium | reverse complement strand
GGATCTTGACCAGGGCGTTGACCTGGTTCTTTTTCCGGACCGTGCCCAGCTCGAGGAACGCGAAGCCGGCGTGCATCGCCAGGATCATGATGCCGCCGAGCAGAATGAACAATGCATCTGCGGCTGTATTACTTCCAATCATCTGAAACTCCCAATTATGGTGCAAAAAAGTTGAAACTGGGCACCTATTAAGCAATTTCCATTCCATTTTGGTGCATAATCATAAGCAATTGATTTTTATATAGAATTGCCTTCTGAGGTCGCGGCAGCTGGAAAATACGCACCAAAACGGGGTGTCATTTCGGTGCATTCGGCAGGCGGCAGGAGAATTTCGCGGTGTGCGGCATGCCGTACATACGCCGGTAGATGCAGCGCCTGCCAATTGATTATTTGGTGAATTTTGGTATTGGCAAAACATTTTTACATCGACGATGTGTATAGTTGGACTCTGCAACTTCCTTGCCTTCTAATCCACGTTCACCTCGCCTCATGCGCAATCCACGTCCCTGTCGCCCGCGAAGACTGTCCCTGTTGATCGCCACCTGCGTGCTGAGCCAAGCCGCCTGGGCGCAAACGCCCGCCCCGGCGCCACAGAAAACCAGGGACGTGCCCAAGCCCGTGACTGCCGCGCCCGCGCCAGGCGACGCCACGCCCACGATCGAGGTCAGCGGCGAGCGCCTCACCAACCGCATCGACCGCCAGGTCTACGACGTCAAGTCCGACATCGCCTCGACCAACTCCTCGGCGGCCGACGCGCTCAACAACGTGCCCTCGGTCTCGGTGGACCCGGACGGCACGGTCAGCCTGCGCGGCAGCACCAATGTGCAGATCATGATCGACGGCAAACCTTCGGCCATGCTGCAGGGCGACAACCGCGGCGCCGCCCTGAACGCCCTGCCTTCGTACGACATCGAATCGATCGAAGTGATCAACAACCCGGGAGCCGAGTTCGGCAACAACGGCGGCGGCGGCCCCATCCTCAATCTCGTCACGCGGCGCAACAAGCGCGCGGGCGGCATGGGCGTGGCCAATCTCAACGGCGGCAGCGCCGGGCGCTACAACAGCAGCGTGTCGGGCAGCTACAACGAAGGGCGGGCATCCTTCCAGGGCGGCGCCAATTTCCGCCACGATGGACGCAATTCGACCTACGATGCCGTGCGCGAGCGCATCGACCCGCTCAGCGCCGCGGCCGCCCGCACCACCCAGGACTCGCGGTCCACGGGACTCAACGATTCCCTGGGCCTGAACGCGATGGCCGGCTACAACCATGGCGCGCAAGACCGCCTGCAAGCGACCTGGTCCTACAACAAGCGCAGCAACGACCAGCGCGGAGTCGATCACTATCTCAGCGACGCCGTGGACGGCAGCCCGGTCAGCGACTATCGGCGCACCAGCGCGCGCAGGGGCGACAGCATCAACTATGGCTGGGGCGTGCACCTGGACCACAAGGGTAGCCTCGACGGCGAAACGCTCAAGCTCGATTTCCGCCTGAGCTCGTCGGCGAACGAGGCCGACAGCAGCTATGCCAACAGCTACACGCTCCGGCCGCGCGGCGCCTTCGACAGCCGCAGTGCCCAGCGCACCGACAACGAGAACCGCATCGTCGACTTCACTGGAGACTACCAGCGGCCCGCCGCCGGCGGTCTCGTCAAGCTCGGCTTCAAGCTGGCCGAAAACGATGGTGCCTTCGACACCCGCTACGTCGGCATCGACCCGCTCACCGCAGTGGAAACCGTCAACCCGGCGCGCACCAATCGCTTCGCGGTCAAGGAAAAGAACCTGGCCCTGTACGGCTCCTTCCAGCTGCGCCTGGACGAGCGCTGGAACGTGCTGGGCGGCCTGCGCACCGAATACACCGACATCGACATCGACCAGCTGACCTCGGCCATCCGCGCGCGCAACACCTATATCAGCTACATCCCCAGCGCCTTCGCCACCTACAAGGCCGGCGACAAGAGCACCATCCGGCTGGCCTACGCGCGCCGCATCCGCCGCCCCAACGTCAACGACCTGAACCCGTACGTGATCTACCGCGACGAATTCAATGTCTCGTCGGGCAATCCGGCGCTCAAGCCCACCAAGCTCGACCAGATCGAACTGGGTTACGAAACGGTCATGGCCGGCTTCGACAGCAATGTGCGCCTGTACGCCAAGAACGAAACCGACCTGATCTCCGAGCGCCACTATTTTGTGGCCGACAACGTGCTGCTGACCACGCGCGAAAACCGCGGCAGCAACCGCTCCGGCGGCCTGGAATTTTCCTTCAGCGGCAAGCCCTTGCCCGGCCTGCGTGTCGACCTGAGCGGCAACATCGGCGTCAACCAGCGTACCGTGCTCGACGACAAGGACGACAAGGACGACGAGGACACCCGCTCGTCCGGCTCGCTCAGCCTGAAGGGACGCTTCAGCTACGAGCTCAGCGAGACCGACCAGTTGCAAGTGATGCTGATGCGGCAGGGGAAGGTGCTGACCTTCCAGGGCTACCGCAAGCCCAACTCGACGGCCAACCTGAGCTGGCGCCACGTGCTCACGCCGCGCCTGAACATGCTGTTCACCATCACCGACGCGTTCGATTCCAACCGCAACGCCAACGTCATCGACACCGACATCCTGCGCGAAAACAGCGTGCGCAGATTCGATGGCCGCATTGCCTATCTGGGATTGTCGTACCGCTTCGGCGGGCTCAATCCGCCGGGCGAACGCGGCGGCCGCCGGCCCGGCGGTGGCATGAATGGAGGTGGTGGTGGTGGGGGTGGCGGCTGAGGTGGCGACGGCGGCTTCTCAGCCCGCCGCCGCAGCGCCGCGTGCAGGATTACTTGGCGCTCAGGCAGGTCTTCATGAAAGCCTTGCGCTCATCGCCCTTCTTGCCGGCCGCATCGGCATTGCAGGTCTTCATCTTGCTCTGCTGCGCCGTCAGCGGCTTCTCGGCAGGCTTGGCCGACAGGCATTCCTTCATGAAGGCCTTGCGCTCGTCGCCCTTCTTGCCTGTCGCGTCGGCGTTACAGGTCTTCATCTTGCTCTGCTGCGCGGTCGGCGCCGCATCCGTTGCGGCAAACGCGCCGGAGGCAAGGAACAGGGTGGCGACGGCGACAATCATGTTTTTCATGGCGTTATTCTCCAGTGGGGGTGGGGTGCTTCTCGCGTCTACTATACGATAGACAATTAGTTTCAAAGCAAAATTGTCAGCTGAACAGAATGCTCCGCTGCAAATCCACAACGCATCACGCCGGCGAATGGCATACAGCCTCGATGTTGTGGCCATCCGGATCGATCACGAAGGCGCCGTAATAGTCCGGATGGTAGTGCGCACGGATCCCTGGCGCGCCGTTGTCGCGCGCCCCGGCCGCCAGCGCCGCCACATAAAACCTGTCCACCATGGCCCGGCTGGCCGCGCGGAAGGCCACGTGCACGTGTGGCACGGTCTGGCTGGCGCCGCTGATCCAGAAATCGGGCTTGCCCGCCTCGCCGAAGCCAGCCACGTCCACCGTGCCGGTCACCGCCACCGGAATTTCCATCAGCATGCTGTAGCCCAG
>CAMLHI010000374.1 GCA_946479705.1 uncultured Oxalobacteraceae bacterium | reverse complement strand
GGAAGGACTGCAGCGCGCGGTAAGCCTTCATGAAGGCTTCCTGCACGATGTCCTCGGCTTCGGCGCGGTCCTGCACGATTTGCACGATCATCTGCTGCAGCTTGCAGCGGTGCTTTTCGAACAGCAATCCATAGGCTTCGGTATCGCCCGCCTTCACCCGTGCCACCAGGGCAAGGTCGTCACGATAATGTCTTGGATGTAAGGCAATCGGCATCATGTCCTCCAGTTCAGTGCCTGAGCAAGCGCGTCGGGATGAGTGTTAATTTATCCTAGCACGCGGATGTAGCAAACTTATCAATTCGGCATTGAAACATTTCCCTCAATAAAATCAATGGCTTAGGAAATATCCACACTCCCCTATGGCGCCGGCCGCCTGGCGTTCGCGTAGGATTGGGCCGACGGCATAAAGAGCGTGGCACCGACACGATGTCACGCCAACCTCATGCGAACGGGCGCAAGAGCGCGTGGGCATCAACACCGCAATGGTCCAGACGTACAAGGAACGCCTGCACGGCGGGATTTCGGCGCGGCTGAAGTTCAAGTTGTACTGGCGCTGAGGGTCGGTCGGTTCGCTTACTCCGACAGCAGGCCCAGTTGCGTCACGCGACCTTCGGCATCGAGCACGATGCCGATTACCGCATCCTCAAGCTTTGAGCGCACCAGATAGCGCGCCACCTTGGTGCCGTTGATGGTCTGCGTATCGATGTAGCCGAACTGGGTAATCGGCGACCACGGTTTGAAGTAGCCCGTATAAGCTTCGACCACCTCCGGCGTCAGCGCAGCCCGCGTTTCAGGCGCGAAGCGGCCATCGATCACGAGGTTCCCGCGCATCGCTTCATCGATCAGCCCACGCAGCAGGGAGCCGGTGGCCGGGCGCGGATCGGTGGCGATCACCCAGTCCAGCTGCGGTTTGATCAGCGCGCTGACATGTGCTGCGATACGGCCCGGTACTGCCTGGTCCTGGTTGTCGAGCACGATGACTGACATCCCCTCGCCAGTGTGGCGGTCAAACTCGGTAGTGAAGCCCTCGACCCGGCCATTGTGCGAGGTGAACGGGTGGCCGTTGGCGTCCGCCAGCACCCAGCCGAAGCCATACGGCACGGTGCTGCCATCGTTCAGCTTCGCTGGCGTCCACATCTGCTCCTTGCTGGCCTTGGTGAGGAAGCGCTCGGTCAGCAGCGCGGCATCCCATTTGGCCAGGTCGACGGCGTTCATCTGCAGCCCGCCTTCGGCTTCCTCCAGTCCGGGAATCAGGAAATGGGTCGTTGCTGGCTTGATGCTGGCGCCATCGAAGGTGTAGCCAGCGGCCATGGTCGGCACTGGCCTGGTGGTGAGGATCACGTCCGCGCTGCCCATGTCGAGCGGCGCGAACACGCGCTGCTGCAGGAATGTAGCGTAGTTCTGGCCCGTGATTTTCTCGATGACGAAGCCGAGCAGGTGATAGCCCATATTGCTGTAGCTGTGCGCCGCGCCGGGCGCGCTGGCCAGCGGCACTTGTCCGCCGAGGGCAATCAGCGCGTCCATGCCGGGCAGCGTCCCACCTGGTATCCGGGCCATCAATTCAGGTGGAAAATCCCGCTGCAGTCCGGATGTATGGGTCAGCAGGTGGCGGATCGTCATGCCGTTCCAGCTGGCCGGCGCGGTTGGGAAGAGACTGCTGACGGGCTGGTCCAGCGTCAGTTTGCCTTCTTGTACCAGCATCATGATGGCCGTCGCGGTGAACTGCTTGGTGACCGAGCCGATGCGAAAGACGGTGTCTGGCGTGACCGCCGCGTGGCTGGTGAGATTGGCTTCGCCGTAGCCCTTGTGCAGCACTGGCTTGCCATCCATGGTCACCAGCAGCGACAGACCGGGAATATGCTGGGCGCTCATCTGGGCTTGGACATAGCTGTCGATACTGGCCAGCGTGGCCGCGCTGATCGGCGCCGCAGGCGTTGCGGGGATATCAGGTCCGGTGACGGCATCGTGGCTGCCGCCGCAGGCGGTTAGCAGCAGGAGCAGGGAGGCGGTGGCGAGGCGGTAGCGCATGATCATGGTGGGCTCTCGGTGAATGGTCGGTAGGTGCGCCCTCGCAGTCATTGCTCGAGGGCAGCGGCATTCTTGTCAATTTAAACAAGTTGCACCATTCACTTTCGCCAGGCATTCGTTGGCGGCACCATCGGTATCGCGTGACGGTACCGCCCGAATTTCCACGGCACATGCAGTCACCGGCTTGCGCGCCGGGCCTGGCAGTCCGATGTATGCAGGGCCAGGCGGCGCGTTCGCTGTGACCCCGGGCACCAGTAGTCAGTGCCCGGCGGCGCGATGCAGGCACTTGAGCAGTTGAAGGTATCGATGTCGCTGGCGCCGCAGCCGGTGCAGCTGCGCCCGGTGCCGCGGGCGGCCGCGTAGTCGCCCTCGTACGCGATTAACAGGCAGCCAGCACGTCGACCAGCTCGCGCAGCGGTTCAGGAGTGGCGCTATCCGGACCGGCGCGGTACGCGGCGCCGGGCGGCAACAGGTGCAGGCGCACGTCGAGCAGCTCTGGACAGGCGAAACGGTCGACCGCGGCCAGGTTGCTGCGCATGTGGCGGCCGTCGATCACCGTCACGGTGCCGGCCCCGATCACTTCGATCCCCTGGCCGCGCCCGATCACCAGCGCCGTGTCTTCGTCGATGCCCACGCCTTGCAGCGCCGGATGCTGGGCCACGGCCGTCAGCAGCCGGGAACAGCGGCGCCGCTCCGAAAAGTGCTGGTCGATGACGATGCCGCCCACCAGCCCCAAGCCGGGCGCCAGGCATACCGTGCCCTTGGCCGGGTGCGCGCTCTCCTGCCCCCGCACCAGCATCTGCTGCGACATGGCCGAGGCGCCCGCGCTGGTGCCGCCGATGCAGGCGCCGCGTTCGCGGTAGGCGGCGTGCAGGGCGCGCTCGAGCGCGCTGCCGCCGATGGTTGCCAGCAGGCGCATCTGGTCGCCGCCGCTCAAGAAGATGCCGCCCACGCCACGCAAGACCTGCGCGATGCGCGCATCGTCGGCGGCGGCGCGCGCGGCGATATCGAGGTGCACGCGGCGGCCAGCGCCAAGCGCGCCGAAGGCAGCGTCGTACTCGCGCCAGACCTCGTCCGGCACGCCGCTGGCGGCGGTGATGACGGCCACGCCGCAGCCAGGGCCGCCCGCCAGCTCGACGAAGCGGCGCAGGATGGCCTTGTCGTATTCGCGGTCCTCGGCGCCGCCGATGATGAGCAGGTGGCCGCCCTGCTCAGCCATGGTCGAGCAGCGCGTGCGCCATGTCGCGGTTGGCGCACACGGCCGCCTCGCCTAACGTGAGCGCGATCAGGCCGATCGGGATGGCCGCATCGAACAGGTCCACTCCGCGCTGCAAGGCCTGCCGCAGCGCCATGCCCTCGGTAATCCATTGATACACTTCGCGCGCCAGCAGGTGGCGCATGATGTGCTCGCCCGTGCCGGTGGCGGCGATGGCGCCCAGCGGCCCGGCGTAGAAGCCGCAGCCGATCAAGGGCGTGTCGCCCACCCGGCCGAGCAGCGCCGGTGCCGAGC
>CAMLHI010000373.1 GCA_946479705.1 uncultured Oxalobacteraceae bacterium | reverse complement strand
GAGCCGGCCAGGAACCAGATCAGTTCATGGATGATCGATTTCAGGTGCAGCTTCTTGGTCGTCACCAGCGGGAAGCCTTCCTGCAGGTTGAAGCGCATCTGGTAGCCGAACACCGAGCGCGTGCCGGTGCCGGTGCGGTCGGTTTTTTCGCTGCCGTGGTCTCTCACATGGCGCATGAAGTCGAGGTATTGGCGCATGGCGGTGCTCTCTTGAATTAGTGGGTCGCGTGGACGTGGTGGAACTGCAGGGCGGCCAGGTTGGCATAGATGCCGCCCAGCGCCACCAGGCTGGCATGGGTGCCGGTTTCGACGATCTTGCCGTCTTCCATGACGATGATGCGGTCGGCCCGCTGCACGGTGGCCAGGCGGTGCGCGATGATGACGGTGGTGCGGCCCACCATGGCCGCTTCCAGCGCGCTTTGCACCAGCCGTTCCGATTCGGCGTCCAGCGCGCTGGTGGCTTCGTCGAGCAGCAGCAGCGGCGGGTTCTTGAGCAGGGCGCGGGCGATGGCGATGCGCTGGCGCTGTCCGCCCGACAGGCGCACGCCGCGCTCGCCCAGGAAGGACTTGTAGCCCTGCGGCAGGCGCTCGATGAATTCGTGGGCGGCGGCCAGCCTGGCGGCCTGGATGACTTCCTCGTCGGTGGCGCCGGCGCGGCCGTAGCGGATGTTTTCCATCGCGTCGGCCGAGAAGATGATGGTGTCCTGCGGGACGATGCCGATGGCGCCGCGCAGGGTGTGCAGGTCGAGGTCGCGGATGTCCACGCCGTCGAGCGTGATGCCGCCGGCCTGCGGGTCGTAAAAGCGCAGGAACAGCTGGAACAGGGTGGTCTTGCCGGCGCCGGACGGGCCGACAACAGCCACCGTTTCGCCGGGAGCGATCTGCAGCGACAGGTGGCCGAGCGCGGCCACTTCAGGGCGCGAGGGATAGGAGAAGGTCACGTCGGTCAGCGCCAGACTGGCGCCGTTGGCCGCGCGCGCTGGCAGCGGCAGCGGGCGCGCCGGGTTCTGGATCGAGGAGCGCACCGACAGCAGTTCGAGCAGGCGTTCGGTGGCGCCGGCGGCGCGCTGGGCCTCGCCCATCACTTCGGACAGGGCGCCGATCGAACCGGCCACGATGGCGGCGTACAGGATGAACTGGCCCAGGTCGCCCCCGGTCATGGTGCCGGCCAGGACCGCGTGCGCGCCCAGCCACAGCACGAATACGATGGTGCCGAACACCAGCACGATGGCCAGCATGGTCAGCAAGGCGCGCGCGCGGATGCGCCGCATGGCGGTGCGGAAGGCGCTTTCGACCGAGCTGCCGAAGCGGGTCGATTCGATCTTTTCGTGGGTGAAGGCCTGCACGGTCGGCATGGCGTTGAGGATTTCGCCGGCCATGGCGGAAGCGTCGGCGATGCGGTCCTGCGAGTCGCGCGAGAGGCTGCGCACGCGCCGCCCGAACAGCACGATGGGCACCACCACCAGCACCAGCAGGCCGAGGATGATGGACGACAGCTTGGGGCTGGTCACGAACATCATCGCCAGCCCGCCCAGGAACAGCAGCGCGTTGCGCAGCGCCATCGAGATGCTGGTGCCGACCACGGCCTGGATCAGGGTGGTGTCGGTGGTGAGGCGCGAGAGGACTTCGCCGGTCTGGGTGGTCTCGAAGAATTCCGGACTTTGCTCGACCACATGGGCGTACACGGCGCTGCGGATGTCGGCGGTGACGCGCTCGCCCAGCCACGACACGGTGAAAAAGCGCGCCGCGGTGGCCAGCGCCAGAACGGTGGCCACGCCGAACAGGGCCAGGAAGGTGGCGTCGACGTGCTGGATGCTGTGCGCCCCGGCGGCCGCGCCGAAGCCCAGGTCGATCATCCGCTTGAAGGCGTAGGGAATGGCCAGCGTGGAGCCGGCCGCCACGGTCAGCGCGATCGCGGCCAGGACGAACTGGCGGCGGTAGGGCAGCAGGAAGGGCAGCAGGCCGCGAAACGCCGCGAGGCTGCCTTTTTGACGCTCCTGCTTGCCATTCGTGGTGACGCTCGGGGACGGGAGGGCGCTGCTGGTGGTGCTGTTGGTCATTCGCTTCTTCTGTGTCGTGGTTCGTTAAAGTTTCATCGCCTGGGCATAGCCGGTCATTTCCAGGTAGCCGCGCCCGGCCGGCACGCCGTCGCGCGTCAGGCTCACCGCACCTTCCCAGTACACGGCGCCGGTCGAGCGGCGCGAATCGAGTTCCTGGTCCGGCTGCAGCGGCGTGATGCGCCAGCGCGTGGCGCCGGTGGCTAGCTCGGTCCCGACCGGATACTCGGCACCCGTGCGCGGCGATTTCCATCGCGTCCGGGGGGAAAAGCTGACTTCATCGGGAGCGAACCGGGTGACCTTGCCGCTGGCGTCGCGCAGCGTGGCGTGGGCCCATAGTTTACCACCTTGCCTGGCGCGGATTTGAAAAGCCATCAGGGCCGTGCCGTCGGCCAGATTGGCGCCGATCCAGTCCCAGCCGCTGGCGGCCGGGTCGAGCGCCTGGCTGGACCACTCGTGATCGAGCCAGGCCGTGCCGGTGACGGCGCCGGCGGCGGTGGTGCCGCTGACCTTGAGCTGCGGTTCGCTGTAGTAGTAGCTGGCGTGCGCCGGGTCCGGACCCTTGCGCGAATAGCCGCCCTGGCCTTGCAGCAGCATCGGCTGGGTCGGCGTGAGCGTCAGTTCCATGGCCGCCTGCGGCGACTTGACCGTGACGCGGTAGCTGCCGTCGGGCTGCCGCTGCATGCGCCAGTCGTCCAGCTTGATGTCGGTCGTGGCGCTGCCCGCGAAGGCCAGGCCGAAGGCTTCGCGCGCGCTGCGCTGGTCGTGTGCCAGCTTGCCCTTGGCCGGATCGGACAGCGCGGCGTGGCCGATGATGATCTGGCTCGGGGCGAAGGCGCTCGGGTTGGCGCGGTCGTGCGCGGTGGCGCTGCGAAAGAAGGTCACCTGGAAGCCGAGCGGCTTGCCGTCGGCGGTTTGCAGCCAGCCGGTGACGTACCACCACTCGGTGCGGTAATCCGGATGGGCGCCGTAGTCGCGCGGGAAGGCCAGCGCGCGCCCGCTCTCGACTGGGGCGAATACCGGCGGCGCGGCCAAGGCCAGTTGTGCCGTCGACAGCAGGAGGGCAAGCAGCGCGCGCATCACCAGTCCTCCCTGACCGCGCGAATCGGTCCGCCAGATAAGGCATGGCGGCCGGACACCAGCGCCGTGACGATGGAGGCGCCCAGCAGCACCGCGGCCACGCCGGCCAGCAGGGGCCAGGGCAGGTGCAGTTGCATCGACCAGTGGAAGGACTGCGGATTGACCACGTACACCAGGATCAGGCTGATCACCAGGCCGAGCGCGAAGCCGCACGCCACGCCCAGGGCGGTCAGCGCGCCGCCTTCGAGCGCCAGGATCCGCAGGATCTGGCCCTTGCTGACGCCGACGTGGCGCAGCATGCCGAATTCGCGCGAACGCGCCAGGGTCTGGGCCGAGAAGGTGGCGGCCACGCCGGACAGGCCGATGGCGATCGCGATCGCTTCCAGCAGATAGGTGACGGCGAAGCTGCGGTCGAAGATG
>CAMLHI010000372.1 GCA_946479705.1 uncultured Oxalobacteraceae bacterium | reverse complement strand
AATCGTATGCCCACAACAGCCTGGGCAGCCTGGCGCTGGCACAGGGCGACGCCGAGGGCGCGGCGCGCGCCTTCGCCGCCTCGGTGGCGCTGAAGGCCCGTGCCCTGGCGCGCACCCCGGACGACAAGAGCCTGGCGGCCGACCTGGCCGACAGCCTGTCGTGGAGCGCCCGGGCCGAGGAGCGACGCGGCGAACTGGCCGGCGCGGCCCAGCTTTACCAGCGCGAGCTTGCCATCGTGCAGCAGTTGCATAGCGCTTCGCCCAGCGACGCTCTGTACGCCAACCGCCTGGCGCACGCCCGTACGCACCTGGGCGAACTACAGCTGACCATGGGCCAGACCGAGGGCGCCCGCGGCCATCTGCAGGAAGCCGATCGCCTGCTGCGCACGATCATCGCCAAGGACCCCAGCAACAAGGCCTGGCAAGCCTCGCTGGCCGCTGTGAGCCTGAGGCTGCTCGACCTGGACGCCGAGCGCGCCGCGCCAGCCGCGCAGCTGGCGGCACTGGGCCAGCTGCATGCCGGCCTGAGCGAGCTGAGCGCGTTGCAGCCGAAAAAGATCATGCTGCGGCGCCTGATCGCCACGGTCGAACAGCGCCAGGCCGCGCAGTGGGCGCGCCAACATCAAGACGCCCGCGCCGGCCAACTGGCCGCCCAGGTCATCGATAGCCTAAACGGCCTGCGCGCCCTGGCCCCGGACGATGCCCTGGTGCACGAAGCGCTGGTGGACGCCCTGCTGTTCCAGGCGACCCTGGCCCAGCATGGCGGGCACAGCGCCGACGCCTTGGCCGCCTGCCAGTCGGCCCAGGCGCTGCTGCCGGCCGCCGCCAGCAG
Source organism: uncultured Oxalobacteraceae bacterium (assembly GCA_946479705.1). Next base: position 2,729 of record CAMLHI010000372.1, on the reverse strand, counting down.
CCACGACTATCACATCCTTGCCCCCTGGGTGCGTGCGCAGCACTGCGCCGGCAAGGAAAACCAGGCTTCACAGCAGCGCGCGCTGCTGCGCAAGATGGCCTACCGCGAGCCGGTGTACATGCGGTATGTCGAATCCACTCCAACCCAAGAAGGAAGCTAATCCCATGCAGGTAGATACCACCGACGCCATCAAGACCATTCCCGTGAGCGTCAACGTGCACGCACCGTTCAAGCCCGATGACGTCACCGTCAATCCGGACCCGATCATCGTGCGCCACCACTGCACCATCGTATTCACGCTGGACGCCACCACCCCGCCGACGGTCAAGTTCACCGGCATGACCTTCTCCGGCACCAACCAGCTCGGCACTCCGGTGATCTCGGACGACGGGCGCACCATGTCGGTCGAGGACAAGCACACCAACACCAAGCGCGAAATCATCAACTTCGACCTGGACTTCAGCAACAACGGCGTGTGCTTCGGCCACGATCCGCAGATCATCAACGAACCGGGCGTGTAATCCCGCGCGGCGCCCATCCGGCGCCATGGTCCCCGGTGGCGCCAACCCGGCGCCACCATCGCGCGGCCTGAGCGCCGCCGCCATCCCCATTCCTAGACAATGGTAAAGCGCACCACACTGTGCTCGGTGCGCACGGGCACAGCCGTATCCGGACGGTCGATGTCGGTGAACGCCAGCGTGGCCGCGGCGATGTCGGCCATGTAGGCGCCCGGCGCCAGTTCGCCCAGTTCCAGCTCCACGATCGGCACCGTGATGACGTTGGTGTGCAGCGGCCCGTCGAAACAGCGCAGCTCCACGGTCACGGCCAGGTCCGGGCCGTTCCAGGCCGCGCCCAGCAGCGCCAGCGTGTCCGGCGCGGACAGGCTGGGTCCGCGCCACAGCAACACCAGCGGGACGCGGGCCGGCAAGCGTTCCGGGGCCAGCAAATGGCGGATGCGCTGTTCCGGTCCGGCCCCGATGCCGGCGCGCGCCAGCCCGGCCAGGACGCCGACGCCGGTCTGATCGGGCCGCAGCCGCACGATGTGGTGGTTCATGGCCGCCTCAGGTATCGGTCGTGGTGTCGTGGCCGTTGGCGATATTGCCGCCTATGATGGGCGGAAATTCGCCGCTGACACCCTCGATGACCCCGCTGCGGTGCACCGGCCCCGGGGCGGCCAGCACGACCCGGGCGCCGACCGCGCGGGTGCTGTTGAACTGGCCCTGGACCGACATATTCCAGTACACATTGGCCAGGTGGCGGAAATCGTTGGCCACCGTATCGCGCACGCTCAGGTAAGTGACAAAACCGTCGGCATAGTTGAACCACCCGGTGGTGCCGCCGCGTCCGGCCACCGGATTGGCCCAGGGCAGGCCCATCGATGGCGTATCTTCGGTCATGGGGCTGCGCACGTCGCCGGCGGCACCGAAGGCCGGCGGGGTATGGGCAGCGTCGTCCCACATGAAGTTGTTGCCGGCCGCGAAAGCGTCGCGGCGCGGCAGCGGCGCATCCGGGCGGATGGTGCGCAAGGTATGGTCGGGCGTGCCCTCGGCCCAATGGCAATTGACGTAGAAAACCCTTTCCACCTGCATGAAGCCGGCCACGAAGTTGCCGAACGGGTCGCCCGCCACGCCATGGATGGTGACGTCAGCGTCCCACTGGAAGGTGATGTTGGCGCCGGAATTGAGGGTGAAGCCGGCCGCATCCTCATTGACGCCGATGTTGGCCGTATGGAAGCGGTGATTGCCGTGCGTGAAACTGATCACCCGGTGGATCAGGCCGGCGTCCGCGCCCGCGTGCAGGGGTGCGGGCGGCGCCTGCCCGCTCACCGCGCCGGCGAAGCGCTCGGCCTCGTGTTCGGCGGCGCTGGCGGCCGGGCCAGTGCGCAAGGTCGCGGCCGCCGCGGCGCGCCCGCCCTGCTGGGTCACATGGGCCGCCTCGTGCGCCAGCAAATGCAAGCCTTCGCTGCTGTAGGGCTGGTACTGGCCGCGCCCGAAATAGATGGCGCGTCCGACCGTGAAGGCGCGCGCGTTGAGCAGCGCGGCGGCGCGATGGGCGCCGTCGTCGTTGTGGATGGCGATGTCTGCCGCGGCCGGACCCAGTTTGCCGCGCACCGATTCCGGCAGCCGTTCGGAGGGACTGTTGGCATCGATCGCCGCGGCCGTCTTGCGGCCGACCGGACCGCCCTGGGCGCTGGCAGCTGCCGGCGACAGGCCTGCCTGCAGCGCGGCCTGCTGGGCGAAGCCGGCGCCGCGTGTGGCCGCCAGCCCGTCCAGCGAGCGCTGCACCCCGGCCTCGCCGAAGCGGCGCTCGATCTCGGTCAGGTGGCGCCCGGTGGCAGCCGCGCCCAGCGGCGCCGCGCCCCAGGGCAGCAACTGGCCGCCCACGCGCACCGGGGTCTTGCCGGCCGCGTAAATGGCCGCTTCGGCCCGTTCCGTGGCCGGGTCGCTGCTGTGCGGGCGCAGTTCGGTGCGCGCGGCCACCGCCCTACCGCCATGGGTGGGAATGCGGCTGAAGTCATGCCCGGCGCCCGTATGCGCGGAGCGCGCGCGCCGCACCGGCGCGTTCGCCGCGGGCGCGCCGGATTCGCTGACCGGCGCCGGTTTCGCCAGGAAAGACCGCATACTGACCTCCGTCAAGCAATGAGCCGAAAGGCCAGTCTACGCCCCGGTATCGGCGATGTCGAGCCGTCAATCTTGGCGTTTTCAACAGCAATACGACAATGCGTGGCC
>CAMLHI010000371.1 GCA_946479705.1 uncultured Oxalobacteraceae bacterium | reverse complement strand
GCCCGCGCCCCCTTCCAGGTTGACATCCGGCCCGCACGGCGCTAAGCTGGGCCATTCCTGACTGGTAGCGGTACCAATCAACCGCTCGCAAGCGCTCCTATGCAAGTTTCTTCCTCCCCGGTCGTCACGGCCGTGCGCGTCATCCCGGTCGCCGGCCGCGACAGCATGCTGCTCAATCTCAGCGGCGCCCACAGCCCGTACTTCACCCGCAACCTGGTGATCGTCACCGACAGCGCCGGGCACCAGGGCGTCGGCGAAGTCCCCGGGGGCGAGCCCATCGCCGGCACGCTCGAGGATGCCGCGGCGCTGGTGGTCGGCCAGCCGATCGGCCATGTCAACGCCATCCTCAGCAGCGTGCGCAGCGCCTTTGCGGCGCGCGATGCCGGCGGGCGCGGCTCGCAGACCTTCGATTTGCGCGTCACCATCCACGCCGTCACCGCGCTCGAATGCGCGCTGCTCGACCTGCTCGGCCAGTTCCTCGGCGTGCCTGTCGCCGCCCTGCTCGGCGAAGGGCAGCAGCGCAGCCAGGTCGACATGCTCGGCTACCTGTTCTTCATCGGCGAGCGCCAGGCCACCGGCCTGCCGTATGCCGAGGAGCCGGATGGCGCCGACGACTGGCTGCGCCTGCGCCATGAAAAAGCCATGACCGCGGACGCCGTGGTGGCGCTGGCCGACGCGGCCTACGCGCGCTATGGCTTTCGCGACTTCAAGCTCAAAGGCGGCGTGCTGCGCGGCGAAGAAGAAATCGACGCCGTGCGCGCCCTGGCCGCGCGCTTTCCGCAAGCGCGCGTCACGCTCGACCCCAACGGCGGCTGGCTGCTCAGGGACGCCGTGCGCCTGTTGCGCGACTGCGCCGGCGTACTGGCCTACGCCGAAGACCCGTGCGGCGCCGAGGACGGCTATTCGGGACGCGAGGTGATGGCCGAATTCCGCCGCCAGACCGGCCTGCCGACAGCCACCAACATGATCGCCACCGACTGGCGCGAGCTGTGCCACGCGGTGCAGCTGCAGGCGCTCGACATCCCGCTGGCCGACCCGCACTTCTGGACCATGCAAGGGGCGGTACGGGTCGCGCAGATGTGCCGTGAATGGGGGCTGACCTGGGGCTCGCACTCGAACAACCACTTCGACGTCTCGCTGGCGATGTTCACCCATGTCGCCGCCGCCGCGCCCGGCCGGATCGCCGCCATCGACACCCACTGGATCTGGCAGGACGGCCAGTGCCTGACCCGCGCACCGCTGCGGATCGCCGGCGGCAAGGTCGATGTTCCGGCCGCCCCGGGGCTTGGGGTGGAACTCGACATGGACGCCGTCGAAGCGGCGCACCAGCTATATCGCGGCATGGGCCTGGGCGCGCGCGACGACGCGATGGCGATGCAATACCTGATCCCAGGCTGGAAGTTCGACAACAAACGGCCCTGCCTGGTCCGCTGAGCGGCAACATGGACGTGCGCCAAGCGAGCTGATGCGACAATGGGAGCACTGACCCCGGTGGGATGGTGAATATTCGGTAGGGTGGGTGCCAGGCGCCCTTGGAGGCGCGAAGATTTGGCGGCCGGCCCACCGGCCAAATATTCCCCGGCCCCCCACACCTCCGGGGTCAGTGCTCCCATTGATGCATCAGCTCGCCTTTGACGTAAAAAAAGGGAAACGCTGCCGTTTCCCTTTGCTTACGGACGGGCTTTTTACAGCGTCGCCACCAGCGATTCGATCAGCGCCACCGACGGTGGACTGGCGCCCGCGCCCAGGCAGGCGCCTGCCCCGGCGCACACCGAGAAGCGCAGGTGTTCGGACGGCGTGCGCTCCGGCTTGCGCAGCATGCTCCAGGCCAGCGCCGCGATGCTGGCGTCGCCCGCGCCGACACTGTCGACGACCGTGATTTTCGGCGCCAGCTGGTGCCAGACCTCGCCGCCCAGGTGCAGCGAGGCGCCCTGCGAGCCCTTGGTGTACAGGTAGGCGGCCCTGGGATTGAAGGCCTGCAGGGTGGCGAAGGCGCGGTCCACGTCCTTGGTGCGGAACAGTCCTTCCAGGTCTTCTTCCGACACTTTCACCACATCGGCCAGCCCGGTCATGCGGCGCAGGGTGGCGTCGTAGCGTTCATCCATCAGCGCGCGGAAGTTGGGGTCGTAGCTGATCTTCACACCGGCGGCCTTGAGTTCTTCGGCCAGCGCCATCAGCTTGCCCGCCAGCGGTTCGCGCGCCAGGCTGATACCGCCGAAGTGCGCCCAGCGGCACTGTTCGCGCCAGCCCCGCGGCAGCAGCGCGGCGTCGAAGTGCAGGTCGGCGCTGTCGTCGCCGACGAAAAAGTAACTCGGCGGGTCGGTCTTGTAGACGATCGCCAGCAGCGGCGACTTGGCGTGGCGCTGGATGAAGCGCAGGTCCAGCCCGGCCGCTTCGCTGGCTTGCCACAGCTGGTCGCCAAACACGTCCTGGCTGACGGCGCCGGCAAAGGCGCTCGGCACGTCCAGCGCGGCCATGGTGCGCGCCACGTTCCAGGTCGATCCGCCCACGTTGCTGGCCCAGCGCAGCTGCCCCGGCTCGGCGATCATGTCGGTCAGCGCTTCGCCGGCGGCGACAAACTCGGGATACTTGCCAACTTCACTCATCATCAGCCTTTCAGTACGGTGAGCACTTCGTAGCAAGCGCCCATGGTGTGGTAATCGGTCTTGCCGGCCGGGCTCTTCTCGTCGGTCAGCTTGCTGTTGTCGGGTCCGAGGATGCGGTACCAGGCGCCGTGCTGGTGGTCGACGAAATGCTCCCAGCTGTAGGCCCAGATGCGCTCATACCGGTCCCAGTAGCGCGCCTCGCCGGTGCGCTCGGCCAGCAGGGCCGCGGCGGCCAGGCTTTCGGCCTGCACCCAGAAGTATTTGTGGGCGTCGCAAATGCTGCCGTCGGGCGCGAAGCCGTAGCAGATGCCGCCATGCTCGTCGTCCCATGCCTTGGCCAGCGCGGCGTCGAACAGCTCGGCGGCGCGCGGGACCAGCCACTCGGACGGGCCGGCCATGTGCTCCTTGTGGCGCTCGAGGATCAGCAGCAGTTTGCTCCACTCGGTCAGGTGACCCGGCTGGTAGCCCCATGGACGGAAGATGTTGGTGCTGTCGTGGCGGTTGTAGTCCGGGTCGACCGACCAGTCGCTGTTGTAGTGTTCCCAGACCATGTTGTCGGCCAGCGCGGCCTGGCGACGGGTGATGTTGTGGGCCACCAGTTCGGCGCGCTGCAGGTAGCGCGTCTCGCCGGTGGCTTCGAAGGCGGCGAGCAGCGCTTCGCAGGTGTGCATATTGGCGTTCTGGCCGCGGTAGCTGCCGACCTGCCAGTCGGCGCTGGCCTCGTCGGCGTACAGTCCGTGCGCGCTTTCCCAGAAACGCTGCTCCATCAGCTCGAAGGTTTCGGCGATCCGCGCGGCTTGCCCGGCGCCGGCCATGTGCGCGTGCGAGTAGGCCAGCAGAACGAAGGCCAGGCCGTAGCAGTGGTTGGTGGCGTCGGTGACGCTGGCCTTGCCGTCTTCCCAGCGCAGTTCCCAGGCGTAGCCGCCGGTGGCCGGATTGCGGTGCGCGGCGCGCAGGAA
>CAMLHI010000370.1 GCA_946479705.1 uncultured Oxalobacteraceae bacterium | reverse complement strand
CAACGCGCTGCGCATGCGCATCGCCGCCAAGGCACGCGAGAAGCGCGGTTCGTAAACTTCCGCAGGACCGAAATAGCCGCTCAGGTCGCACTGGGCGGATTTTTTTTGGGGGAGTTGCTCTCGCGCTTGGCGTCGACGTTGTGGGTACCTGGCCTATGCCGTAGATTTTGATGTCACAGCCCTGTGGCACGAATTTCCATTGCGGAAATAATGATAGAATTGCTCTATCGTTTTGATAAAACCCAAAAAACAAGAGAAAAGGACGCCCTCATGGATTTTCACGCGGTGGTACAACTATTGGCGAACGCCGCTGCTCAACTCGGGCCTGCCGGCGCGGCGACTGCGGTGCTGCAGGGAGGCGCCAAAGCAGCCGGGGGCGCGGCGTTCAATGCGATCAAGGACTGGTGCGTAAACACGTTCGGCGCGGAAGCCGAACTTGCGCGATCAATTACGGCGCTGGAAGCGCAGCCCCGCGACCCGGCGGCGCAAACCGCAGTGTTGAAGGCGCTGGAGGGCAACGCGGCGACGCTCGAACACCCCGAGTTTATTCGCCGCGTCGAGGAGCTGCGGCAGCAGGTCAATGCGCCAGCGGGCATGGCGATCGGCGTTCAGAATGCCGACAAGATTGCCAACATCAGCGGCGGTAATATCAATACCTTCACGATGTAGATCGCGGGCTGGAAGAATGACGGATCAGAACGCGCATGCGATCGCCAATCTCAACGGTGCGTCGATTGACAATTTCAACATAGGCAGTGGGGCACCGGCACGCCGCGCACCCCTCGATTTGCCGCCCGCGCCCGAGCAACACTTCGGGCGGCACGCACAACTGGCGTTGCTCGTCGAGCGGCTACGCGCGGGCAGGAACACAGCCGTCGTCGGTCCCGCCGGCTTAGGCAAGACCGCGCTTGCGGCGCAGGCGGTGCGCACCGTGGTCGGCACCACGCATGCCGCGCTTGCGGCCAGCCCCTTCCCCGATGGGGTCGTGCTGCTCGATCTATACACGCTAAGCGCCGCGCTCGATCCGGTCTTGAATGCCTTGGCCAACCAGCTGCGCGGGGGTGGCTTTATGCGGGATTCGCCAGCTCTTGAGCGCGCTACGGAAGCATGCCATGCGCTGCGCATGCTGCTGATCATCGAAGGCGGAGAAGAGGCCGATGGCCATGATGGGCGCGCCGCCATTAATCAGGTGCTGCGTGTTCTCCCAGCGACGAGCACCTGGCTTTTGCTGACACGCCTGAGCATCCAGGCGACGGCGGCCCAAAGCGTAACGCTGAAGGAAGCGCTGAACCCGCAAGATGCGACTGCGCTGTTCGACGCGCTGAACGGCCGCCGCGTCGGCGGTGTTCTGCGCGACGAGGTCTTATCACTGCTCGATGGCCACCCCCTGGCGCTTACCTGGGCGGCCAACTTGCTTGCGGGCGAGGACGAGGATCCCGGCCAACTAGTCGCCGCGTGGCGGGCCGACGGCCTGCCAGCGCTGCGCGATCCAACCCAGGCGGAGCGCACACTCGCATGGCTGTTTGGGCGCAGCGCGCGCCACCTGGACGACACCGCCCTTCAAGTACTGACAGCGGCCGGCCTGCTGGCGCATGCCCCCTTCCCAACCAGCGCCATTGATGCGTTGGGCGTTGCCGCTAACGTCATCGATATCCTCAAGGTCCTGGTTCAGCGCGGCCTGATGCGGCGAAGTTGCGAAGACGACAGCTGGCAATTCACTCATGTGCTGGGCTACCGCTTCGCCAGGCAGGGCGCGCCAGCGTATCCGGCGCTGCGGGAAAAGCTTGGCGTCTGGCTGAGCCGGGAGCTCGATGCTCGGCTGGCCGGTGGCCTCGCCGATGGCGGGGACGCACTGGCTAGCACGCTCGGGCACATGGCCGCAGTGCCGGGCGCCGATGACGCTCAGTCGATATCGCTCGCGCACAATATGCTTTATGACGTTGTCGACAGGTTAACGGCTCTGGGACGGCTAGACCTGGTCCAGCAAGCGCTTGACGCCGTCGAGGGCTGGATGAAGTGCGTTCCAGCGGCCCCGGTTGGGGAATCCGACTGGATACCGGTGCGGTGGGCATTATCGCTGGAACAGGGCGATCTCCTCAGGGCCCAAGGCGATTTGGCCGGGGCGCTGACGTCCTATCAGGCGATGGTGGCGATTTGTGGTGTCTTATCGAAAGCCAATTCGATAAACACAGCGTGGCGACGCAACCTGTCGGTGAGCCACGGCAAGATCGGTGACATCCTATGGGCACAAGGCAACTTGATCGGGGCTATGGCGTCCTACCAGGAGGCGCTGTCGATTAGCCGTGATCTGTCGGCGGCCGATCCAACGAACACTACGTGGTTACGCGATCTGTCGGTGAGCCACAGCAAGATTGCCGACATCATCAGGGATCAAGGCGATTTGGCTGGGGCGCTGACTTCCTACCAGGCGGCGCTGTCGATTCGCCGTGATCTGTCGGCGGCCGATCCAGCGGACACACAGTGGCGACGCGACCTGTCGGTGAGCCACGACAAGATCGGTGACATTCTAACTGTCCAAGGCGACTTAGCAGGGGCAATGACGTCCTACCAGGCGGCGCTGGGAATCGACCGTGTTTTATCGGCGGCCGATCCGACGAACACCGGGAGGCGACGCGACCTTTCGGTGAGCCACAGCAAAATTGGTGACATCCTCTGTGCCCAGGGCGATTTGGTTGGGGCGTTGACTTCGTACCAGGCGGCACTGTCGATTCGTCGTGATCTGTCAGTGGCTGATCCGACGAACACGGGGTGGCGACGCGACCTGTCGGTCGGCCACAGCAGAATTGGTAAAATCCTCAGTGCCCAGGGCGATTTGGCCGGGGCGATGACATCCCACCAGGCGGCTCTATCGATCCGCCGTGATCTGTCTGCGGCCGATCCGACAAACACTGGGTGGCGACGCGACCTGTCGTACAGTCTGACGGTGATGGCGCAAGTTCATGCAAAACAAGGCAAGAAGGCTGACGCACTGCTTTGCGCGAGGGAAAGTCTGTCAATTGACGAGGAACTGGCAAGACTGGACGCGACCAATGCCACCTGGCAGAAGGACGTGGCGATTAGCCGCAGGCTGGTTGATTGGTGCGAAACTGATCTCGAATGATCGCAGCAGACAGCGGCCCATCAGTTACTCGTCGACGTCGATGGCCGTGGTGGGCTGTATCGGCGTCACCTGCCTGTCCAAGTTCTGCCGGGTCACATGGATTGATGTTGCAAGCCAGGCCACGCCGATGCAGCACTATCCTGTTGAACACGCTTGGGTAACAGCACGGTAGTAGCATGGCCGCCCCCTGTATTCAGACTTCGGATAATTTATATTTCCGCCAGTACTTGGTCGAGCTTCCAAATTAGTGCTGTGGGGGACGGTACGACTGATCCAGCTCAAAATGAAATAAGCAGACCGGCCGGCCACCGGGAAAAAAGGACGACCGCGCGTCAAGCGTGCCCAAACGCGAACTGAAGTGTTACATTTACGCGAACAAATCCCGTTCCGAGGAGAACACGTTGACCCATCTCAGCATCAAGAACAAGTTGTACCTCGGCTTCGGCGCCATCGTGT
>CAMLHI010000369.1 GCA_946479705.1 uncultured Oxalobacteraceae bacterium | reverse complement strand
GCTCGATGCGATCTTGAACTCGAAAGGCTGCTCGCCGCGGTTGAACACCTCGATGAAGCGCGGCTGGCGGTCGAAGGCGTTCAGCACGGGCAGCGTCAATTCAGGCACGCCCCAGCGCGGCAAGGCGTATTCGGAGCCCTCCACCGCCACGCCCATGCCCGGCGCCCTGGTGGTCTCCAGCTCCGCCACCGCCGGCATCACATTGCGCGCCGGCTGGTCCCAAAAGGTGTAGCCCAGGTGGGTCTGCGACATCATGTGCTTCCACTTGCCGCCGCTGATGTCCTGGTGATACTGGCGCACCAGTTCGGCGTCCTGGCGGAACAGCGCACGCACGCGCGCGGCCAGGTCGTTGGTCGATGCCCTGCCCTGCGTGGCATGCAGCTTGTTGCGGGCCGCGGCGATGAGCATCTCGTTGACCACCGCGCTGGCCTTGACCGGGTACAGCACCAGCTGGAAGAAGGCGTCGCGCCGTTCGGCGGGCAGCGCAGCCGCAATCGTCTCGGCGCGCGCGGCAAGGGCGTTGTAGGCGCCGGCGATGCGCTCGGCTTCGTTGTAGTTGACGAGGCTGTAGGTGCCCGGTTCGAGCAGTTCGGGCCGGCGCCGGCCGTTGTACTTGGCGTAGCTGGCGACGATGTCGGCGATGTCCGCCGCGTGCTGCTGGCCGAATTCGCGCGTGGCCCACAGGCGCAGGTATTCGGGCAGGCGCCCGGCCGGCCATGCTGCAGGGTTCCAGGCATAGGTGAGGAAGAACTCGATCGGCACTTCCATCGGCTTGATATCGCCGACGTTGACGATCCACATGCGCGTCGCCTCGTGCCGCCAGGCCAGGTGCATCTGCTCCCACACTTTCGGTAGCGGCGACACGTTGATCCACTTATACGAGCGCGGCCCGCCCACGTAGTCGAAGTGGTAATACACACCGGCCCCGCCGCTGCGCTTGCGCTCCCGCGCGGTTGGCAGGCGGCGGATATTGCCCCAGTTGTCGTCGCACCAGAGCAGGGTCACGTCGTCCGGCACGCGCATGCCCTTCTCGTAGTAGTCCTGCACTTCCTTGTAGAGCGCCCATACCTGCGGGACCTTGCTCACGTCGGGATCGATCTCTCTGGCGATAATGGCGCGCTGGTCGCGCACGATATTCTCCAGCAGCGCGACGTTCGACTCTTCCGACATCGGTTCGTCGCCATCGCCGCGCATGCCGACCGTGATCAGCTTTTCGTAGTCGCGCGTGTTGCGCAGCCCGCCCGTCCAGAATTTGGCGAGGGTGTCGGCATTGCGGTGGTAGTCCCACGGTCCCTTGCCGTAGCGCGCCCACTCCTGCTGGGCGCGCATCATCGGCTCGTGGTGCGAGGTGCCCATGACGATGCCCATCTCGTCGGCCAGGCGGCCGTTTTCCCGGTCGTCGTCGAAGAAGGCATTGTTCCACATGGCCGGCCACAGGTAGTTCCCGCGCAGGCGCAGGATCAGCTCGAACACCTTTTCGTAGAACGCGTGGTTGTAGTTGCCGTAGCGCTCCTTGACCCAGTCGGTCAGCGCGGGCGCTTCGTCGTTGAGGAAGATGCCGCGGTACTTGACCACCGGCGCGTCGTCGATGCGCGTGGGCGCGGCGATGCGCACACTGGCGTGGCGCGCGGCCGGCACGTCGGCCCACCAGTGCCAGGGCGAGACGCCGATCTGCTCGGAGATCTCGTAGACGCCGTAGATGGTGCCGCGCTTGTCGCTGCCGGCCACCACCAGTGCGCGCTCGACACCGGGCATGGGCCGCTCGACCGTCTGCACCAGGTAGCCCTCCCACTTGCCCTTGATGCCCGATACATCGAGCTTGCCGGCAGTGACCAGGGCGTCGATCAGGGCGCTCTTGCCGACGGTGCCGATCAGGACCACGTCGCTGCCGCTGGCGGTGACGGCCTTGTTCAGCACCGGCTTGGCGGCGCCGACCCGTTCGATGTCGTCCTGCAGGTTCGCGGCGGCGCGCAGCACGCCCGCGTGGTCGCGCGGATCGACATAGAGACCGGCTGCGCGGCCCTTGTCCACCAGCGCGACGCCGCTGGCCGCGCCATCGAAGCTGGCGATGCTGGCATGGCCAAGCGCATGGGCGCCCTGCGCCAAGGTCAGCGAAAGGATGAAGGCAGCGCAGGCGTTGCGGAGGACTGGTCTCATGGTGTCCGTTTCAGTCGTGTGACTGGGGGCTTCATCGGCGGTAGGCGCAGCTGCGCAGCGCCAGCAGCGGCACCGCGCCGGCGATCCGGCGGTAGCCTTCCATGTTGGGATGCAGGTGGTCGCCCGAATCGAAGGTGGCCAGCAGGCGTTCCGGCTGCGCGGGGTCGCGCAGGGCCGCATCGACATCGGCCACGGCATCGAACACCTTGCTGCCGCGGATCCAGCCGTTGAGGACCTGGCGGTCGGCATCGTTGAGCGGTCCCGGATTGAAATAGTCGCTGCCGGTGTAGGGCGCGACGGTGGCGCCGATCACGCAGATGCCGCGCGTGTGGGCGCGCTCGACGATCTGGCGGTGTGCGTCCATCAGTTCCTCCACCAGCGCCTTGCGCGCTTCCGGCGTGTCTTCCCTGTTGCGATGCTGGACGCCCAGGTCGTTCACGCCGATCAGCACCAGCGCGTGTGTGACGCCGCTGCGGCCCAGCACTTCGCGCTCGAAGCGCGCCATCAGATTCGGCCCCAGGCCGTCCTTGAGCATGCGGCCGCCGCCGATGCCGCCGTTGATCACCGCCATCGGCGTTTTCGCGTCGGCCAGGCGACGCACCAGCGCGTCGGTCCAGCGCTGGTCGGTATCGGGCGGCACCCCGTAGCCGTCGGTGATCGAGTCGCCCATGGCCACCAGCGCGCCCACCGACGCCGGCGCCTCGACTTCGACGTCGGCCAGCTGGTACCAGTGCGGCACCTTGCCGGCGTCGCTCCAGGCGGCGTCCATGACCTTGTCGCCCTTGACGAAGAAGCTGTGGGTGCGCGCGCCCGGATGGCCGGTCTGGCGCGCCGGCGCATCCAGTGCATGCAGGGTCACGGCCAGACTGGCGCCACTGCCGGTGACCAGAGCCAACGGATCGCTGAGGTATTCGGCACCCGCCGGGATGGTCACGCCACGGCGGCCGGCGAAGCGCAATTCGCGCAGGGAGGCGGCGTCGAGATCGGGATTGCCAGCCGCTAGCGCGAGCCCGACGCTGGCATGTTCGATGCGCATGACAGCGGTACCAAATAGATTGCTGATGCGGACCCGCAAACGCTGGCCGCCTGCCGACAGCGGCACGATCTGGCGCAGCGATCCGTCACGCCAGTGGTCGGCCGCCAGCTCATTGGCGGTATCCGGCACCATCAGCGAAGTTCCCCAAGAGGAAAGCCAGTGCAGGGATACCGGCGCGGCCTCGCGCGCCTGGCCCGGAGCCGAGCCGGCGAGCAGTACGGCACTCAGCAAAGTGGACAGCAAAAGTTGACTCATGGGCGTAATTCCTTCACACTTCGTCCGGATGGTAGCGGTATTAATTATAGGGGCAATGAATGGCGACAGCAACACAAGCATCGGCGACCCCGCTGGTGACCGGCATGCAGGTCATCCCGGTGGCCGGTCGCG
>CAMLHI010000368.1 GCA_946479705.1 uncultured Oxalobacteraceae bacterium | reverse complement strand
GAATTTTTTCTGGTGAACAGCCGCATCCGCCTGGACCGCGCCGCGCTGGACGCGCAAGCGCTGGTCAACCGCAAGACCGGGCCGGGAGCGGTGACCACCACCGTCTGGGTCCGCCAATTCTAAGAAACGAAAGCGAGAAGGCTTGACTACTTTATATATCCGGCTTCCCGCCCGCGCCGACAGCGCGGGTACCCTGGCCGCCTACGCCGAGGTGGCCGACGGCGGCGCCATCGGCCAGAGCGGCGAGGGTGCGCTCAAGAGCCTGGGCGACCTGGTCGCCGCCAGCCGCCAGGTGGTACTGCTGCTGGCCGCAGCCGACGTCACCCTGCTGCACCTGAAGATCCCGCCGCTGTCGGGCGCGCGCCTGAAGGCGGCCCTGCCCAACCTGGTCGAAGAGCATGTGCTGGGCGACCCCGCCGACTGCGTGCTGGTGGCCGCGCTGGCCGATTCGCCCGATGGCAGCCGCACCGTGGCGGTGGCCCAGCGCGGCTGGCTCGAAGTGCTGGTCAAGTCCCTGCTGGCGCAGGGCGCGCGCAAGGTCACGGCGCTGCCGGCCCAGCTGTGCCTGCCCCTGCAGCCGGGCAGCGCCTCGGCCGCCATCGATGGCGCCGGCATCACCCTGCGCCAGGGCGCCACCCAGGGCCTCGGGCTGGCGCTGGCGGGCGACGCCGCCGGCGCCCTGCAGACGGTCGGCGTGCTGGCCGGCGACGTGCCGCTGACCCTGTACGTACCGGCCGCCGCGATCGGCGAATACCGTGTGCTGGTGGCCGAAGCCGGTCCCGCCATCACGCTCGAGGAAGAACACTGGGCGCACTGGATCGCCGGTTCCAAGAGCACCAGCTTCGACCTGGTGCCGGGACTGGGCGCGGCCGGCACCAAGGCGCGCGACTGGCGGCGCTGGCGCTGGCCGATCCGGCTGGCGCTGGCGGCCGTGGCGGTCAACCTGGCCGGCCTGAACATCGAATGGCTGCGCATGAAGCGCGAGGCCGACGCCACCCGCCAGGCGATGCTGCAGACCTTCAAGGCGGCGTATCCGAAGGACGTGCCGACCGCCGAGCTGGATCTGCAGATGAGCATGAACATCGCGCGCGCCAAGGCCGGTCGCGGGCAGCTCAACAGCGATGAATTCACCTACCTGGCGGCGGCGCTGGGCGAGGCCGCGCGCGGCCTGCCGCGCCCGCCGGCGATCGCCTCGATGGCGTACGGCGGACGCGCCCTGACGGTCAAGCTCAAGCCGGACGCTATCGATCCGGCCGTGGTGGCGCCGTTGCAGGCGGCGCTGGCGCCGCGCCGCATCGACCTGCAGGATGCCGGTGGCGGCACCTGGAAACTGAGCAGCATGGGAGTCAAGCGATGAGTATCGGCCAGAATGTGGCATTGTTGAAGGACCAGCTGGCGCTGTACTGGCTGGCGCGCACCGAGCAGGAACGCAAGTACTTGGCCGTGGGCGGCGCCGTGGCGCTGCTGGCGCTGGTGTATGCGCTGTTTATCGACCCGGCCGTGAGCGGGCGCGCCAGGCTGCAGCGCGAGCTGCCGCAGCTGCGCCAGCAGGCCGCGCGCCTGCAGTCGATGGCGGCCGAGGCAGCCGAACTGGCGCGCCAGCCGGCCCCGCAGGTGACGCCGATGACGCGCGAAGCGATGCTGGCCAGCCTGGCCACGCGCTCGATCGTGCCGGGCACGCTGACGGTGGCGGGCGAGAATGCCCGCCTGCAGGTGTCGAACGTCTCGTTCGCCAACCTGTATGCCTGGCTGGACGCGCAGCGCCGCGAAAACCGCGTGGCGGTGCAGGAAGGCAGCATCAGCGCGCTGGCCGCGGCCGGCCAGGTCGATGCCACCCTGACCTTGCACCAGAGCGTGGACTCGGCCCAATGAAACGCTTCGTGCTATGGTTGGCGGCCATCGCGGCAGCCGTCGCGCTCACGGTGCTCGCCTTCCTGCCCGCGGCCTGGCTCGGCCCCATCGTGGAAAGCCAGACCGGTTCGCGTTTGACTCTGGGAGACGCGCAGGGTACGCTGTGGCGCGGCTCGGCCTTTATCGGCGGCGCGCCCGGCGCCGGCGGCGCGGTAACCCCGCTGCTGCCGGGACGCTTCGCGTGGCGCCTGTCGCCCCTGGCGCTGCTCGGCCAGGTCGAGCTGCAGCTGGAAAACGCCGAGGCCTTGAGCCAGCCGGTGACGCTGTCGGGCAGCTGGAGCCAGTGGCAGGTCAGCCCGGCCTCGCTGCTGCTGCCGGCCGAGGGCTTGAGCGGGCTGGGCGCGCCGCTCAACACCATGGCGCCGTCCGGTACGATGCGGCTGTCCTGGACCACGCTGGGGCTGCAGCGCGCCGGCAATGCCGTCGCGGTCGAAGGACGCACGGTGCTCACGCTGGCCGACATGGGCTCGCGCATGGCGCCGGTCAAGCCGCTGGGCACGTATGAAATGGCGATGGACTGGCACGGCCAGTCCGCGCAGTTACACCTGAACACGGTACGCGGCGCGTTACTGTTGTCGGGAACCGGGACGCTCGACAACGGGCGCCTGCGGTTTTCCGGCGATGCGCAGGCGGCCGATGGATATGAAGACACGCTGGGCAACCTGCTTAATCTGCTGGGCCAGCGCCGCACGGTCAACGGCAAGAAAATAATCGCACTAGAGTTCAAATGATGAAAACACTGTCTGGTAGCACCCATCCATTTCCGGCGCTGCGCCGTCTTGTCGCCGGGGCGATGCTGTGCTGCGCGGCCGCTGCCGCCATGCCGGCCGGCGCCGCGCCCGACGATCAGGCCGCGCTGAACTTCGTCGGCGCCGACATCGAGGCCGTCATCAAGGCGGTCGGCCACTACACCGGCATGACCTTCATCATCGACCCGCGCGTCAAGGGCACGCTGACGCTGACCTCGGAAAAAACCCTGACCAAGGCGCAAGCCTTCCAGCTGCTGGCCTCCGCGCTGCGCCTGCAGGGCTACGCGGTGGTCACCGGCGACGGCTACGCCAAGGTGGTGCCGGAAGCCGAAGCCAAGCTGCAGTCTTCGCCCACCCACGTGGGCGATACCAAGAGCGGCGTGCGCGGCGACCAGGTGGCTACCCAGATCTACCATTTGAGCTACGAATCGGCCGCCAACCTGACCGCCGTGCTGCGGCCCCTGATCTCGCCGAACAATTCGATCATGGCCGAACCGGGCAACAACAGCCTGGTTATCACCGACTATGCCGACAACCTGCAGCGCCTGACCAAGATCATCGCCGCGCTCGACACCCCGCCGACGGCCGACCTGGACGTGGTGCCCATCAAGCACGCCATCGCCAGCGACCTGGCCACCCTGGTGACCAAGCTGAGCGAGTCGGGTACGGGGGGCGACTCCGGCCGCGTCAGCGTGGTGGCCGATCCGCGCACCAATTCGGTGGTGGTGCGGGCGCCCTCGCGCGCCCGCGCCAACCTGGCCAAGGCGCTCATTGCGCGGCTCGACCAGCCCACCACGGAAGCGGGCAATGTGCACGTGGTCTACCTGAAGAACGCCGACGCCACCAAGCTGGCGCAAACCCTGCGCGCGGTGGTCTCGGGCGACACTTCGCTGCCCCAGCAGCAGCAGGGCACCCAGGGCGGCAGCGT
>CAMLHI010000367.1 GCA_946479705.1 uncultured Oxalobacteraceae bacterium | reverse complement strand
ACAACTGGGGCAGCTTCGGCTACGTGCGCGACCTCGATTCCGGCGAATTCTGGTCGACCGGCTACCAGCCGACCCTGGTCGAGCCGAAGAAATACGAAGTCATCTTCTCGGAAGGGCGCGCCGAATTCCGTCGCAACGACCGCGGACTGGAGCTGTACACCGAGATCGTGGTCTCGCCCGAGGATGACATCGAAATGCGCCGCACCCGCATCACCAACAAGACCGCCGTGCGCCGCACCATCGAGTTCACCAGCTACGCCGAAGTGGTGATGGCGCCGGCCGCCGCCGACAACGCCCACCCGGCGTTTTCCAAGCTGTTCGTGCAGACCGAAATCCTGCGCGGCGAGAATGCCATCCTGTGCACGCGCCGTCCGCGCGCCAAGGACGAGCACATGCCGTGGCTGTTCAACCTGGCCACCCTGCACGACGGCGTGGCCATGGAAATCAGCTTCGAGACCAGCCGCGCCGAATTCATCGGCCGTGGCAACAGCACCCAGGCGCCGCGCGCCATGCTGGAGCAGGAACCGTTCAAGGGCAGCGAAGGCTCAGTGCTCGACCCGGTCGTGGCGATCCGCTACAAGGTGGTGCTCGACCCCGACCAGGCCGTCACGCTCGACGTGGTCACCGGCATGACCGATACCCGCGAAGCCGCGCTGCACCTGATCGACAAATACCAGGACCGCCACCTGGCCGACCGCGTGTTCGAACTGGCCTGGACCCACAGCCAGGTGGTGCTGCGCCAGCTCAACGCCAGCGAATCGGACGCCCAGCTCTACAGCCGCCTGGCCAGCACCGTGATCTACCCGAACGCGGCCCTGCGCGCCGACGCCGCCACCCTGATCCGCAACCAGCGCGGCCAGTCCGGCCTGTGGGCCTACGCGATCTCGGGCGACCTGCCGATCGTGCTCATGCAGATCAAGGACCCGGCCAATATCGACCTGGCGCGCCAGATGGTGCAGGCGCACGCCTACTGGCGCCTGAAGGGGCTGGTGGTCGACCTGGTGATCTGGTACGAAGATTTGTCCGGTTACCGCCAGGCCCTGCACGATCAGATCATGGGGCTGATCGCTTCCGGCATCGATGCCCAGGCGATCGACCGCCCGGGCGGCATCTTCGTGCGCCTGCTCGACCAGATCTCGCAGGAAGACCGCGTGCTGATGCAGTCGGTGGCGCGCGCCATCCTGTCCGACAGCCGCGGCAGCCTGGCCGACCAGATCAAGCGCGCCACGCCGGTTTTGCCGAAGCTGGCGCTGCTGCAGACCGAAGCGCGCAGCGAACCGGTGCCGCTGCTGAACGCCCGTCCGCGCGCGCTGCCGCGCCTGATCCTCGACAACGGCACCGGCGGCTTCACGCCGGACGGGCGCGAGTACATCATCCGCACCGACGGCAAGACCCGCACGCCGGCGCCGTGGTGCAATGTGATCGCCAATCCGAACTTCGGCAGCGTGGTCTCGGAAAGCGGCCAGGCCTACACCTGGAACGACAACGCCCACGAATTCCGCCTCTCGCCGTGGGAGAACGATCCGGTCTCGGACCGCAGCGGCGAAGCCTTCTATATCCGCGACGAACAGACCGGCAAGTTCTGGTCGCCGTCGGCGCTGCCGGTACGTTCCGACGGCGAGTACCTGACCCGCCACGGCTTCGGCTACAGCGTGTTCGAGCACGATGAAGAAGGCATCCACAGCGAACTGTGTACCTTCGTGGCGCTGGACGCGGCCATCAAGTATTCGGTGATCCGCCTGCGTAACGACAGCGTGCTGCCGCGCCGCCTGTCGGCCACCGGCTATGTCGAATGGGTGCTGGGCGACCTGCGCGCCAAGTCCTCCATGCACGTGATTACCGAGCTCGATCCGGACAGCGGCGCGCTGTTTGCGCGCAATGCCTACAACACCGAATTCGGCGGGCGCGTGGGCTTCTTCCACGTCGATGCGCACACCCGCACCTACACCGCCGACCGCACCGAATTCATCGGCCGCAACCGCACCCTGGGCAGCCCGATCGCCATGACGCGCGCGCGCCTGTCCGGCAAGGTCGGCGCCGCGCTCGACCCCTGCGCCGCCATCCAGGCGGTGATCGAACTGCAGCCGGGCGAGGAACGCGAACTGGTGTTCACCCTCGGCGTGGGCGGACGCCGCACCGCCGACACCAGCAACACGGTGCAGAAGTACAAGGGCAGTGCAGCCGCCGCGGCCTCGTTCGAGAAGGTGCGCCGCCACTGGGAGCACACGCTCGGCGCGGTGCAGGTGGAAACGCCGGAACCCTCGCTCGACGTGCTGGCCAACGGCTGGCTGATGTACCAGACCATCGCCTGCCGCCTGTGGGCGCGCAGCGGCTACTACCAGTCGGGCGGCGCCTTCGGCTTCCGCGACCAGCTGCAGGATGCGATGGCCATGATCCACACCGAGCCGCACCTGCTGCGCGACCATCTGCTGCTGTGCGCCGGCCACCAGTTCGTCGAAGGCGACGTGCAGCACTGGTGGCATCCGCCTTCGGACCGCGGCGTGCGCACGCACTGCTCGGACGATTACCTGTGGCTGCCGCTGGCCGCGCACCGCTACGTCATCGGCACCGGCGACGCCACCGTGCTGACCGAGCAGGTACCGTTCCTGGAAGGGCGCATGCTCAAACAGGAAGAGGAGTCCTACTACGACATGCCGCACCGCTCCAGCCAGGTGGGCGACCTGTACGAGCACTGCGTGCGCGCCATCAAGCGCGGCCTGCGCTTCGGCGAACATGGCTTGCCGCTGATCGGCACCTGCGACTGGAACGACGGCATGGACCGGGTCGGCAACGAAGGCAAGGGCGAGAGCGTGTGGCTGGCCTTCTTCCTGTACGAGGTGCTGCAGCGCTTCAGCGAAGTGGCGACCCTGCATGGCGACCACGATTTCGCCACCACCTGCCTGAACGAAGCCAGGCAGCTGGCCAGCAACGTCGAGCAGCACGCCTGGGACGGCGAATGGTATCGCCGCGCCTACTTCGACGACGGCACCCCGCTCGGCTCGCGCGAGAACGACGAGTGCCAGATCGATTCGATCTCGCAAAGCTGGGGCGTGCTGTCCGGCGCGGCCGATCCGGAGCGCACCGCGGTGGCGATGGAACACGTCAACGAACGGCTGGTGCGGCGCGACTACGGCCTGATCCAGCTGCTCGATCCGCCGTTCGACAAGGGCGTGCTCAACCCGGGCTACATCCGCGGCTATGTGCCGGGGGTGCGCGAGAACGGCGGGCAGTACACCCATGCCGCGATCTGGACCGCGATGGCCTTCGCCCGCATGGGCAATACCGAGCGGGCCTGGGAGCTGCTGCGCATGATTAATCCGGTCCGCCATGGCACCACGCCGCAGGATGTGGCGCTGTACAAGGTCGAGCCGTATGTGGTCACGGCCGACGTGTATGCGGTCTCGCCGCACATCGGGCGCGGCGGCTGGAGCTGGTACACCGGCTCCTCGGGCTGGATGTACCGGCTGATGGTCGAATCGCTGCTGGGCGTGTCGGTGGCGGGCAACCGCCTGACTTTGGCGCCCAAGATGCCGGCGGAATGGCCCGGCTTCAAGCTGCACTACCGCTATCTGGAGACCATGTATGTGATTGCCGT
>CAMLHI010000366.1 GCA_946479705.1 uncultured Oxalobacteraceae bacterium | reverse complement strand
GCGGAGCGCCAGCGCCAGTACCTGCTCGGCCGGGTGCTGGCGCGCAAGGCCATCGGCGCCTTGCTGGGCGTGGCGCCACGCGGCGTGGTGCTGGACGAGCGCAGCGGCCAGGCGCCGGCCTTGATCGTTCCGGCCGCGCCGCAGGTGAGCTTCAGTATCGCGCACAGCGGCCACTGGGTGGCCTGCGCGGTCAGCGCCGACACGCGTCTGGGGCTGGACATCGAAACGCTAGCCCCCGGGCGCGACTTGCTGGCCCTGGCCGAACAGGCATTTTCATTCGAGCACTTCGAGGCGCTGGCGCGGATGGCGCCGGCCGGGCGGCTGGCCGCGTTTTATGGCATGTGGTGCGAGCAGGAAGCTCGCATCAAGCTGGGCGGGGAGGGCGAATCGTGCGTGGCGCTGGCCCACCCCGAGCTGGCGATCGCCTTATGCAGCCTGCATAAACTGGATGCGATCGACCTGCAAGTCAGCGGCTGACGCCGACCAGCTTGTGCACCAGCTCCGAGGAGGTCGAGGCGGAGAATTTCTTCATCAGCTTGGCGCGGTGCATTTCCACCGTGCGCGGGCTCAGGCCGGTATCTCGGGCGATCAATTTGCTGGTCTTGCCCTCCACCAGCAGGGCGGCGATCTCGCGTTCGCGCGGGGTCAGCTCGGCCGTCACCGGCCGTTTTTCGCTGACATCCTCGAACGTCCAGATGCCCGCGCCCAGCGGCAGCTTGGGGTCGAGCGCGCGCCCGCTCACATGGCACCAGAACAGCTCGCCGCTGGCGCGCCGCATGATGCGTTCGTCCGAATACACGCCGCGTGCGTTCATCACCGGCACGATGCGCCCGCCGGTGCGCAGGAACTCGTCCGTGGTCGGATACAGCAGGCGGAACGATTCGCCATCGAGCGCGCCGGGCGGGTAGCCGAACATGGCGGTGAGCGCGTCGTTGCTGGCCTGGATCACGCGATCGACCGAGATGCACATGCCAACGGGGGCATGCTTGAAGATGATTTCGTAGTCGATGGCGTATGATGGATTCATCTGATATGGATCAAAGGCCTCTAGTGTGAATGTGCAAGAAAACTTGCGCGTAGTTCTACGGTATTGTGCTTTGGGCTGGCGTATTTTATGCTGAGTTTCTGCTCTGGGTCACGAGGCGATTTTATTTCGCTTCATTATCGTTAATCGATGTCGCAGCGGGCAATTCGCTTATCACGATTGGGGGCCCCAATTGACAACCACAACAAGGGACGCGTAATGAACAAAGTTTATCCTGACGCGGCATCGGCGCTGGACGGCATCGTGCGCGACGGCCAAACCATCGCCGTGGGCGGCTTCGGCCTGTGCGGCATCCCGGAAGCGCTGATCCTGGCGCTGCGCAATTCCGGCGTCACCGGCCTGACCGCGATCTCCAATAATGCCGGCGTCGACGATTTCGGCCTCGGCCAGCTGCTGACCACTCGTCAGATCAAGAAAATGATTTCGTCCTATGTCGGCGAAAACAAAGAGTTTGCGCGCCAGTACCTGGCCGGCGAGCTCGAGCTTGAATTCACGCCGCAAGGCACCCTGGCCGAAAAGCTGCGCGCCGGCGGGGCCGGCATTCCAGCCTTCTTCACCAAGACCGGCGTGGGCACCATCGTGGCCGACGGCAAGGAAGTGCGCGAGTTCGATGGCGAGCAGTACGTGATGGAACGCAGCCTGGTGGCCGACGTCGCGCTGGTCAAGGCCTACATGGCCGACCGCGCCGGCAACCTGGTGTACCGCAAGACGGCGCGCAACTTCAACCCCAATGTCGCCATGGCCGGCAAGGTCACCATCGTCGAGGTGGAAAAACTGGTGGAGATCGGCGAGATCGATCCCGACCAGGTGCACACCCCCAGCATTTTCGTGCACCGCATCGTGGTCAATGCGCAGCCGGAAAAACGCATCGAACAACGCACCGTGCGTGCCAACCAAGCCTGAAACGGAGACTGAACATGGCATGGACTCGTGATCAAATGGCCGCCCGCGCGGCCAAGGAATTGCAGGATGGTTTTTATGTCAACCTCGGTATCGGTTTGCCGACCTTGGTGGCCAACTACGTCCCCGACAATATCGAAGTGTGGCTGCAGTCCGAAAACGGCCTGCTGGGCATCGGCCCGTTTCCGAGCGACAGCGAGGTCGACGCCGACCTGATCAACGCCGGCAAGCAGACCGTCACGGCGCTGCCGGGCGCATCCTATTTCAGCTCGGCCGATTCCTTCGGCATGATCCGCGGCGGCAAGATCAACCTGGCCATCCTCGGCGCCATGCAGGTGTCGGAAAAGGGCGACCTGGCCAACTGGATGATCCCCGGTAAAATGGTCAAGGGCATGGGCGGCGCCATGGACCTGGTGGCCGGCGTCAAGCGCGTGGTGGTGGTGATGGAGCACGTGGCCACCGCCAAGGATGGCTCGACTTCGCACAAGATCCTGCCCAAGTGCGATCTGCCGCTCACTGGCGTGGGGGTGGTGGACCTGATCATTACCGACCTGGGCGTGATCGAAGTGACCCCTGCCGGGCTGGTGCTCAAGGAACTGGCCCCCGGCGTGAGCACGGACGAGGTGGTCGCCGCCACCGGTAGCCCATTGGACGTCAGCGCGCTGTAATCGCTTCCCGCACCGGCGTCATGGCGACGCCGGTGTCTCCCGGCGCACGCCTGCGCCATCGTTTCCCCTTCCTCCGTGCCGAGCCTGCGCACCGTCCGCGGCGCCCTACTGCGCAGCAATATTTTCGGCTTCACCAGCAGAACTGCCGGCGCCGGCATGGCGTTTCTGGCCCTTCCCCGCGCATATTTCCTGCACCAGCGAGCCGCGCAGCGCGGGGCGCGGTCCCGGATCGCAGCGTAAGCTTTGTCGGCGCCCGTGAAACCACGTAAAATCGCGGTGGCTCGCCTATCGCTGGTTTACCGTCGAGTAGGTCTGTCCAAGTAACTGTTGTTCAACGCAATGGAGCGCCATGCAGCACCCGATTCGTATCCTGTTGATCGACGACCACACGGTCGCGCGTAGCGGCTTGCGCATGATGCTTGGCTCGGCCGACGGCTTGAGGATCGATGCGGAAGCCGGCAGCGCGGCCGAGGCCCAGCAACTGTTGCGCGGCGCCAGCTATGATGTAGCGCTGCTGGACATTAACTTGCCGGACAAGAATGGCCTGGAGATGCTCAAGTGGCTGCGCGAGCACGCCCCCAAGATGGCGGTGCTGGTGGTGAGCATGTACGCCGAAGACATCTACGCCGTGCGCGCCCTGAAGCTGGGCGCGGCCGGCTACCTGACCAAGCACAGCGCCGAAGCCGAGATGGTCAGCGCGGTGCGCAAGGCCGCCGCGGGCGGCAAGTACGTAACCCCGTCGCTGCTGCAAAAGCTGGCCGGCATGCTGGGCAGCGAGGAGCGTGTGGTCACCCACGAAGCGCTCACCGACCGCGAGCTGGAGATCTTCCGCATGATCGCCTCCGGCGATAGCCTGGTGGCCATCGCCGCCGCGCTGCACCTGAGTCCGAGCACGGTGACTACCTACCGCGCCCGCATCCTCGACAAGATGGGCATGAAAAGCAATGCCGAACTGACCCGGTACGGGCTCGACCACGGCATGCT
>CAMLHI010000365.1 GCA_946479705.1 uncultured Oxalobacteraceae bacterium | reverse complement strand
ATGTTGGGCTGGCCCTGCTGCTGGTTTTGCTGCAGCTGCGGCGGCACTTCGGCCGGCACGTTGACCGGCTGGTTCATGGGCGGCTGGTTCACGGGCGGCTGGTAGGCCGGGGTCGGCGGCGGCTGCGTGGCCTGCTGCGGCGCCGGCGGCGGCGCGCCCGGCAGCGGCGGCGCCATGTCCGGACCGGCCTTGGTATCGGTAGCCAGCTCGATGCGCTTCAAGACCCCGCCCTCGGACAGCATCACGTAGCGCGGATGCACTTCGCTGAGCGACACGCCGGGCGCGATTTCCTTGCCGACCTTGAGGGCCTTGGGCGGCTGGCCCTCGGCCACCAGGATGGCCACGCCGGAGCGGCCGGCCGAGACCACGCCGGTCAGCTGGTAAGTGGTGGCCACCGCCGCCACCGCCTGGCCGCCGAACAGGGTGGCGGCGGCGGCCGGCGCCGGTTCCGGAACGGTGGCCGGCGGCGCGGCGGCCAGCGGCCGCTGCGCCGGTTTGTACAGCTGCATGGCCCAGTAGGCCAGCGACGCCGCCAGCGCGATCACGGCCAGCAGACTGAAAAAGAGGGGCAAACGCTTCATCGTATTCCTTGGTTACCGCACCAGCTGATTGATTTCGATGATCGGCATGAGCACCGCCAGCACGATCAGCAGCACCACCACGCCCATGGCCAGGATCAGCACCGGTTCGAGCAGGCCGGCGATGGTCAGGGTGCGCCGTTCCAGGTCCTGCTGCTGCGAATTGGCGGCGCGCTCGAGCATGGCCGGCAGTTCGCCGGTGATCTCGCCGGCGCGGATCATGTGGATCAGCATCGGGGGAAAATGCTTCTGGGTCGACAGCGCGCGCGCCAGGCTGACGCCTTCGCGCACGCTGGCACTGGCCTCGCCGACCAGTTCCTTCATGGCGACATTGCTGAGCGTGTCGCGGCTCGTTTCCAGCGCGCGCAGGATCGGCACGCCGGAGCCGATGGTGATGGCCAGGGTGCTGGCAAAGCGCGCCGTGTTCAGGCTGCGTTCGAACTTGCCGTACACCGGCGCGGTCAGCAGCCAGGTATGCCAGCGCAGCTTGAGGGCGGGATTGCGCAGCGCGCGCCGCCACAGGAAGCCGGCGGCCACCAGCAGCACGGCCATCAGGATGCCGTAGGCGCGCACGAAGTTCGACACGCCCAGCATCATCACCGTCAGGAGCGGCAGCTTCTGCTTGGTGTTGGCGAACACCGAGACGATCTGCGGCACCACGTAGGTGAGCAGGAAGATCACGATGGCGAAGGCCACCACGGTGACGATGGCCGGGTAGGTGAACGCCAGGCGCACCTTCTGCACCAGCGCATTGCGCCGCTCGATGTAGTCGGCCAGGCGCGAGAGCACGCGCGCCTGGTGGCCGATCTGCTCGCCCGAGGACACCAGCCCGCGGTAGATCTCGGCGAAGTCGCGCGGGTGGCGCGAGAGCGCGTCGGAGAACGAAGCGCCGCCCATGACTTCGGAACGGATCGAGGCGATCAGGTCGCGCACATAGGGACGTTCGGCCTGTTCGAGCAGGGCGGTGAAGGCCTGTTCGAGCGGCAGGCCGGCTTCCAGCAGGCTGGCCAGCTGGCGCGTAAACAGCGCCAGCTCGACCTGCGAGAGGCGTTCGCCGAAGCCGCGCCGGGTGGCCGCGCCGCTGGCGTCGACCTGGGCGGCGATGGCTTCGACGGTCAGCGGCGTGAGCCCCTGGCTGCGCAGGTCGGCGCGCGCCGAGCGCGGGCTGTCGGCGTTGACCACGCCCTTGCGGGTGGCGCCGCCGGCATCGACGGCTTCGTAGCGGAATGCGGGCATGCGGCTAGTCCTTGGTCACGCGCAGCAGCTCGGCCTGCGTGGTGGTGCCGTTGTCGAGCCAGCGCTGGCCATCCTCGCGCATGGTTTTCATGCCGCTGGCCATGGCGGCGGCGCGGATTTCCGCTTCCGAGGCGCGGTTGTGGATCTGCGCGCTGATCTGCTCATTGGTCTGCAGCAGTTCGTACACGCCGACCCGGCCGTGGTAGCCGGTGTGGCCGCACTTGTCGCAGCCGACCGCGTGCCAGCGCGTCGTCCCGGCCGCGTCCACATCGCTGCGCTTGCAGTGCTCGCACAGCTTGCGCACCAGGCGCTGCGCCATCACGCCCAGCAGCGAGGACGACAGCAGGAACGGTTCGATCCCCATGTCGAGCAGGCGGGTGACGGCGGCGGCGGCATCGTTGGTGTGCAGCGTGGCCAGCACCAGGTGGCCGGTGAGCGAGGCCTGCACCGCGATCTGCGCGGTTTCCAGGTCGCGGATCTCGCCGATCATGATCACGTCCGGGTCCTGGCGCAGGATCGCGCGCAGGGCCTTGGCGAAGGTCATCTCGATGCGCGCGTTGACCTGGGTCTGGCCGACCCCGTCCAGGTCGTATTCGATCGGGTCTTCCACCGTCATGATGTTGGTGGTCGAGGCGTTCAGGCGCGACAGCGCCGCGTACAGGGTGGTGGTCTTGCCGGAACCGGTCGGGCCGGTCACCAGCACGATCCCGTGCGGCTGGTTGATCAGGGCATCGAACTGCGGCAGCAGGCCGCCGCTCATGCCGAGGTGGGTCAGGTCGAGCCGGCCGGCGTCCTTGTCGAGCAAACGCAGCACCGCGCGTTCGCCGTGCCCGGTCGGCAGGGTCGACACGCGCACGTCCACGCCCTTGCCGCCGATGCGCAGGGTGATGCGGCCGTCCTGCGGCAGGCGTTTTTCGGCGATGTCGAGCTGCGCCATGATCTTGATGCGCGAGATCAGCGAGGCGTGGATGGCCTTGCGCGGACGCACCACGTCGCGCAGCGCGCCGTCGATGCGAAAGCGCACCACCGAGGTCTGTTCGAAGGGCTCGATGTGGATGTCGGACGCGCCTTCGCGCAGCGACTGGGTCAGCAGGGCGTTGATCATGCGGATCACCGGCGCGTCGTCGGACGATTCGAGCAGGTCTTCGATGGCCGGCACGTCCTGCAGCAGCTTGGTCAGGTCGAGGTCGGCCTCGAATTCATCGGCCACCTGGGAGGCGTCGCCGCCGCTGCCGGCATAGGCGCCGGCAATGGCCGCCTCGAGTTCGGCGCGTTCCATGCGGCGCAGCGCGATGCGCCCGAAACGGCGCGAGACTTCGGCGATCGCCGCCGGCGCGGTGGCGCCCGAGACCCACACCTCGACCGCCTGCGCGGCGTCGTCGCCGGAGCGTGCCAGCACGCCGAAATCGCGCGCGAAAGCGTAGGGAAGCAGATTGTTCATGAACGGCTCATTGATTCGGGGTTGGCTGCACCGGACGGTACTTCTGCTGCGAGGCGTCGTCGGCCGGCTTGCCCGTGGTGGTGCCGGCCGGCGCGGCCGGCGGCTGGGTCGGCGTGCCCGGCAGCGGCTTGGGCGGCATCACGGCGTTGGTGCCGCCCGCCGGCGGCTGGCCCTTGAGCAGTTCCGGCAGCACCGGCGTGCCGTAATTCGGCAGCACCGATTCCTCCTTCGGCTGGGCCTTCAGGCCGGCCGAGCGCATGAAGTCGTAGCGGTCGGTGGCGATGGCATTGCTGTCGTCCTTGCTGCGCACGATCACCGGGCGCAGGAACACCATCAGGTTGGTCTTG
>CAMLHI010000364.1 GCA_946479705.1 uncultured Oxalobacteraceae bacterium | reverse complement strand
GCCAGCCGATGTCGAACTCGTACCACTTGGACGACAGCTTGGCCGAGGTCGCATGCGTATGGTGATTGTTGTGCAACTCTTCGCCACCGATCAGGATGCCCCACGGGACGATGTTGGTGGCGGCGTCGGCGCAGTCGAAATTGCGATAGCCCCAGTAGTGGCCGATGCCGTTGATGATGCCGGCCGCCATGACGGGAATCCACATCATCTGCACGGCCCAGATCGACACGCCGATCACGCCAAACAGCGCGAAATTGAGGATGAACAGCAGCACCACGCCCTGCATGCTGAAGCGGGTGTACAGGTTGCGCTCGATCCAGTCGTTGGGCGTGCCGTGACCATATTTCTCGACGGTTTCCTTGTTCTTCGATTCGATGCGGTACAGCTCGGCCCCTTCGAACAAGACTTTCTTGATGCCGCGGGTCACCGGGCTGTGCGGATCTTCTTCGGTCTCGCACTTGGCGTGGTGCTTGCGGTGCACGGCCGCCCATTCCTTGGTGACCTGGCCGGTCGTCAGCCACAGCCAGAAACGGAAAAAGTGGCTCGGAATGGCATGCAATTCCAGCGCACGGTGGGCCTGGTGGCGGTGCAGATAGATGGTGACGCTGGCGATCGTGATGTGGGTGACGATGAGGGTGTATACAACAACTTGCCAGGCGCTGAGGCCGACCAGACCGGTCGACATGAACTCGAGCACGGCATGCAGCATGGTGCTAAACAATGTCATTACTACTCCAAAGTGAACGCCTGTTCGTGAATCCCGAGCAATCGAACGGCTGAACCTCTCATTTTACGCGGTTCTAATACCGTACTGCACGATTCTCACCAATCATTTCACTGCGGTGACGTTCTTTCGCCAAGTAACGACAGAATCTGCGCATCGAGCAAGCGAGTGTCGCGCGCCGGGAAGGCCAGCTTGATCTGCCCGGCCTTCACCAGCGCGAAAATCTTCTTGTTCACGTCGGAGACGACCCCGCCGCGGCCGTTCTCGGGGTCGGCGATCCAGAAGCCCAGGTCGAGCTCATACCCATCGGCGCTGAAGCGGTTCAGCGACACGCCTGGCCCCGGCTGTTCCAGCACGCGGGCGATCCCCACCGGCACCTGTTCAAGCAGCGGGATGACCACATCGAGATCGCTGTCGTAAGCCACCGTCACTTGCGTCGACACGCGCAGGGTACGGTTGGTGAGCGACTGGTTTTGCACCGGACCGGAAATCAGCATTTCGTTCGGCAGCACGGTTTCGACCCCATCCAGTCCCTGCAAAATGGTGTAGCGGGTATTGATATGGGTAACTTTGCCGGCGTATTTATCGACCGAAATCATGTCGCCGATGGCCAGGCTGCGCTCCAGCAGAATCACGAAACCGGACACATAATTGCTCGCGATCTTTTGCATGCCGAGACCGAGCCCCACGCCGAGCGCGCCGCCGAACACCGACAGCACGGTCAGGTCGATTCCCACCAGCGAGAGGCTGAGCAGTACCGCCACCACGATCAGCACGGCGCGGCTCATGCGCGCCATTACCACCCGCAGCGAACTGTGCATGCCCTGCATGCCCATCAGCCGCTCTTCCAGCGCGGCGCCGGCCCACAGCGCCAGCATCAGCAGCACGATCACCGACACGGCGCCCTGCAGGATGGCGGCCAGCGACACCTTGTGCTTGCCCAGCGGCAGCAAGGTACTGTCGAGGAAGTCGAACACATCGGCCCACACGCCGGTGATGTACAAAGCCACGCCCAGCCAGACCAGCAGGGCGAAGATTTTTTCGAAGGTGAGGATGGCCGCGCCGAGCGGGCTGCGGCGGGCGAAGATGCGCCGCAGCAGATAGAAAGCAATGCGGATCACCACGAAGGAGGCGGCCAGCGGCACCGCCAGGCGCAGCAGATGAACGTGCTGGACCATCGCCAGCGCGTAGCGCGCGCTGATCAAGAGGCCCAGCACCAGTACCGGGCTCAAGACCCGGGCGAAACTGTCCTGCGTCATCGGCGGCACTTCTCCGCCGCTGCGCCGCGCCACCACGGCATTGCGCAGCAGCCGCGCCAGCCACCAGCCGGCCACCATGCAGCCGATGATGGCCGCTACCTGCCATGAAAAACCCGGATCGCGGAAATCCGCGACCAGGTCGGCCAGCATGGTCGATAGCGGGAGCGTGTTGGCCATGCTTACTCGGCGTCGCCCTCTTCCGCAGCCTCGTCATCCTCGGCAGGCTTGGCCTTCGGCGGCTTCGGCGGCATCGGTTTGCGTTCCAGCACGGCAGCGAAGAAGCCATCGGTCTGATGCTTATGCGGCAAGAGCTTCAGGTAATCGCCCATTTCCAGGTCGATCTTCTGTTCCGCCAGCACCTTGTTCATCGGCACCAGGACAAAGTCTTCGTGGGCGGCGAGAAATTGCTCGACGATAAAGTCGTTCTCTTCATCGAGCAGGCTGCAGGTGGCATATACCAGCCGTCCGCCCCCCTTGAGCAGGCGCGCGGCGCCGTCCAGGATGGCGGCCTGCTTTTGCTGCATCTCACCGATGGCGTCCGGCTTCTGGCGCCATTTGACGTCCGGATTGCGGCGCAGGGTACCGAGGCCGCTGCAGGGCGCGTCGACCAGCACGCGGTCGATCTTGCCGGCCAGCCGCTTGATCTTGGCATCGCGCTCGTGCGCGATCAGCACCGGATGCACGTTCGACAAGCCGCTGCGCGCCATGCGCGGCTTGAGCTTGGCGAGGCGCTTGTCGGACACGTCGAAGGCATACAGGCGGCCGGTGTTGCGCATCAGCGCGCCCAGGGCCAGGGTCTTGCCGCCGGCACCGGCGCAGAAATCGACCACCATCTCGCCGCGCTTGGCGCCGACGATCTGCGACAGCACCTGGCTGCCCTCGTCCTGCACCTCGATCGCGCCATCTTTGAACAGCGGCAAATTCTGCAGGGCCGGCTTCTTGTGCACGCGCAAGCCCAGCGGGGCGTATGGCATAGGCTCGGCCAGGATCGGCGCCTTGGCCAGCTCGGCCATGACATCGTCGCGGCTCGCCTTGATGCTGTTGACGCGCAAGTCCAGCGGGGCTGGCTGATTGAGCGCCTCGGCCAGTTGCAGCGTTTCCTCTTCGCCATACTGGGCGACGAACTTGTCGAACAGCCACTTGGGCAGGTTCGAGCGCATCTGCACCGGCATCAGCTTGCGGTCGATCTGGGCGATGCGCGCCAGGAAGGCGGTTTCGTCCTCGGTCAGGCCGCCCAGGGAATCGGCGCCCACGGCTTCGGCCAGGCCCATGATGGTCAGGCGGCGCATGGTCGCGTTGTTGCCCGCTTCGGCAAAGTCGGTGAAGAAGGATTTATTGCGCAGCACCGCATAAATCCCCTCGGCGACGGCGCCGCGCTCGCGCGAGCCCAGCCGTGGATGATCCTTGAAATAGCGCGACAAGGTGGTGTCGGCCGGCGCGGAAAACCGCAGGATCTCGCGCAATACCTCTTCCGTATTGCCGAGTATGGCAGGTGGCAATCTCATGGCGTTCCTTCTTCGTGATAACTGGGGGTGGTGGAAGGCGCGCCATCGGCGATGCGCACCTCTTCATTGACGATCGTGAGCCGGTCTTCGACGAAGAGGCGGACTGCGTACGGATAAAGC
>CAMLHI010000363.1 GCA_946479705.1 uncultured Oxalobacteraceae bacterium | reverse complement strand
GGGTCCAGATTGGCCGCCTGGCTGGCCGGCACCACGCCGAACACGATGCCCACGCCGCTGGAAAACAGCACCGACAGGGCCACCGCCCACCAGGGCACGAAGGCGGGCGGAAAGTCGGGAATGGCCTTGGCAATGCCGAAGCCGAGCGCGTAGCCGAGCACCAGCCCGATCAGCCCACCCAGCGAGGACAGGATCACCGCCTCGACCAGGAACTGCATCAGGATGTCGCGCCGGCGCGCGCCGATAGCCTTGCAGATGCCGATCTCGCGCGTGCGCTCCTTCACCGACACCAGCATGATGTTCATGATGCCGATGCCGCCCACCAGCAGCGAAATGCCGACCACCCCGGCCATCACCAGGGTCACCGAGGTGCTGATCTTGTCGAAGGTCTTGGCGATCTGATCGGCGGCCTGCACTTCGAAATCGTCGCGCTCGCCATTCTTGAGCCGGTGCGCGCTGCGCATCACCGCCACGATGCGCGCCTTGGTCGCCTCCAGTTCGCCAAGGTCGGCAATGGCCACCGTGATCATGATTTGCGGACGGTTGTTGTTGCCGATGAGGCTACGCCCGGTGTTGTAGGGAATGACCATGAAGTTGTCCTGCTGGATGCCCATCACGGCGCCCTTCTTTTCCATCACGCCGATGATCTTGAACCACTCGTTGGCGTAATAAATGAACTGGCCCACCGGATTCTCGGGCAGGTGCAGGTCGGCAATGAGCGCTTCCCCGATCACCGCCACCCGCCGCGCGCTGCTGTCGTCGGCCTCGCTGATGAAGCGGCCCAGGCGGGTGTAGCGCTGGTTGACGTGCTGGTAGCTGGCCGAGGTCGCCGTCACCGAGGCCGGCGCCGTGGTGGCGCCGAAGCGCACCTGGGACATGCCGGGCGAGAAGATCGGGCTGATGTCGCGCACGCCGTCGACGTGGCGGCGCACCTGGTCCACGTCCTCGAAGCGCAGGAAGCTGATCTTGCCGCGCATGACATCCTTGAACTCGTTGCGCGCCACGATCGTCAAGCCATTGCCGCCCAGGCCGGCGAACTGGGCGCTGACGCTATTGGACAAGCCCTGGATCAGCGAAATGACGGTAATCACCGACGCCACGCCGATGATGATGCCGAGCGAGGTCAGGAAACTGCGCAGCCGGTGCGCGCGGATCGACATCAGGGCCGAGCGCAGGCTTTCGAGAAACAGCACCATCCTAAGCCTCCTGTCCGCGCTGGGTATCGGAGATGACCTTGCCGTCCTGCAGCCGCACCACCCGCGCGCACTCGGCGGCGATGTCCGGCTCGTGGGTCACCATCACCACCGTCTGGCCGTTCGCATGCACTTCCTTGATGAGGGCGAGAATGTCGCGCGTGGTGGCGGTATCGAGGTTGCCGGTCGGCTCGTCGGCCAGCAGGATCGAGGGCTTGCCCACCAACGCGCGGGCGATCGCCACGCGCTGGCGCTGGCCGCCCGACAATTCATTGGGCCGGTGGTGCACCCGGTCGCCCAGGCCGACCTGCGCGAGCGCCTCGGTGGCCAGGCGCAGCCGTTCGGCCGGGGCGATGCCGCGGTAGATCAGCGGCTGGGCCACATTCTGCAAGGCGGTCGCGCGCGGCAACAGGTGGAAGCTCTGGAAGATGAAGCCGATCTCGCGATTGCGCACCGCGGCCTGTTCGTCGTCGCTCATGGCCGCCACGTCGCGCCCGTTGAGCCAGTACTGGCCGGCGCTGGGACGGTCGAGGCATCCGATAATGTTCATCATGGTCGACTTGCCGGAACCGGAAGAACCGATGAAAGCCATCAACTCATTGCGGGCGATGCTCAGGTCGATGCCCTGCAATGCATGCACGGTCTGGTCGCCCATCTGGTATTGCCGCGTCACGCCTTGCAGCTGTATCACTGTTTGGCTCCGGCCGCAGGCTTGGGATCGGGTGCTTGCGCCACCAGCGCCATGCCTTCGCGCAGCTCGTGCAGCACGCGCGCCGGACCGATGGCGA
The DNA here is from genome assembly GCA_946479705.1 of uncultured Oxalobacteraceae bacterium. The sequence continues at coordinate 1,627 of CAMLHI010000363.1, read as the reverse complement.
TGGTGTCGCCCACGGCCAGTCCCTTGAGCACTTCCTGGTAGGCATCGTCCGACAAGCCCAGCTCGACCTCCTTCCGGTGCGCCTTGCCGCCGTTCACGGCGTACACATAGTCGACCTTGCGCAGCTTGCCGTCGCGGCCGGCGGTTTCCTCGCTCAGCAGCGCCTGCAGCGGAATGGCCGGATGCGGCGTGCCGCCGCCGGTGGCGATTTCCACCCGCGAAGTCATGCCGGAACGCAGCGCCAGGCCCGACTCGTTCAGGCGCAGCTTGACCACATAGTTGCGGCCCTGGCTGGCACCCGGCTGCGCGGCCCTGGGCACCATGGCCACGCTTTCCACGCTGCCGCTGACGGGCTTGTCCGGAAACGCGGCGGGAAACACCTTGACCGGCTGGTCCACGGCCACGCGGGCGATGTCGGCCTCATCGACATTGACTTCGGCCACGATCGAGCCGATGTCGGCAATCGTCATGAGGGACGAGCCGGCGATGCCGGTGGCGCTGGCCACGGCGGTTTCGCCCACCTTGATGGGCGCGGCCGTGACGGTGCCGGAAATCGGCGCCTTGACCTCGGTCTTGGCCAGGCGCTCCTTGGCCTGCGACAGCAAGGCGCTGGCCTGGCCCAGGGTTTCGCCACTGGCGCGCACTTCCACCTGCGCCAGCTCGACCTGGTGGCGCGCCTCGTCGTATTTCGAGACGTCGATGAACTTTTCCTTGTACAGCTTTTCGGTGCGCTCCATGCTGCGCCGCTGGTTGGCCAGGTTGATCTGCGCGCGCTCGATATTGATCGCGGCATTGCGCCGGTTAGCTTCCTGCTGCGCCACCTCGGCCAGGTAGACGGTCGGGTCCAGGCGCAGCAGGGTCTGGCCTTTGGCGACCTTGTCGCCTTCCTTGACCAGCACCTCGGCGACCTTGCCGATCACTTCGGCGGACAGTTGCACTTCCTGGCGGAACACCAGGTAGCCCGTGGCCAGGATCACCGGACGGATTTCGCGCTGTTCCACCTTGGCCAGTTCGGCCGCCTGCCGGGTCTCGCCGCCGGCGAACTTGATGGCCACGGGAATCGCGAAAAAGGCGGCGATCAGGGCCGCCACGATCCATTTGCGTTTCATTTTGCTTAGCCGAATACGACGATTTTGAGAGCCCAGACGCCATAGATGACGATCCCGGGAAGCAGCCCCACGACGACGCAGGCGGTGGTGGAGCGGCCGGTCCAGACTTTCAGGCCGATCACGGCCAGGACCGCGGCCCAGATCACGCTTGGATCGACGCTGGACGCCATGGCGTACCAGCGACTGGTGCTGGCCATGCCGCTCAGCGCGCTCAGGGAAGCGATGTTCAAGCCCTCGGCGGCGACCTGGCCGTGGCTGGTGACGATCTGTAAGGCCATCAGGGGCAGCACCAGCAGGCGCGGCACACTGGTCCAGCAGACGAAGGCGAACCACTGCCTGAAACTGCGCTGGCTATCGATGACTTTACCGGCCAGCAGGAAATACGCGGCGGTGAGGGCATAGATGAGTGGGGTACCCACCAGCATGCTGATCATCGCGGTCAGGAACAGGGGCGTCGGGGCGATCATCTTTTCGATGCCGGCGCGCGCTTCGGGCGGCATGCCGGCGTTGGCGGCCAGC